>CALCCV010000076.1 GCA_937900305.1 uncultured Pseudobdellovibrionaceae bacterium
TTGAAACCAAAAAAGCTTTCCTTCTTTTTGGATGGTTTTTAAAAGGTCGCCGGTAGCGCACAGGCCTTTGGTGGATTGAATCGCAGCCACCAGCGTTGAGGCCTCAAGGCCAAGATGTTCTTTCACCTGGTCGGGATGGTCTCTGAGAAGACTTTCGAGGGCCTGGGAACGAAATTTAAAATCCATTTCTTCAAGAGCCCCACCTCCATCACTGACTCGACCGGACTTGAGGGAGTTGCCGCCCGACTGTGAGTGGGCGACAGTTGTCAAAAGTAACGACAGAATGGACATAAAAAAGCTAAGTGATTTCATAATTTTATCCTTACACGGTTAAGAGATTGCAAAAGTGAGACGTTAGTTCGAAGTGATCATAACTCGGTCTTGGGTAAAGTGCGTCATTTTATTACTTTATTTGAAGGTAGTTTCTTAAAGTAAACTTAAAATCTATCGGTGCCGATAAACTAGAGGGGTGGAGAATCATGAACTTTCTTTTCGATGCAAAATCACATTTTGATTTTCTGAAATTCAAAGTCGAGGGCGCAGAAGCCCGACGAGGAATAAAGTCACGCCTTGCGGAGCACATCCGAGTTCAACCGGCTTATCTTTCTCAAGTCCTTTCGCGCAAACATCCCCTGAGTTTGGAACAAGCGGACCTTCTAAATCAGTTCTTTTCTCACACGGAGGAAGAGGCTGAGTTTTTTTTGCTATTGGTCAGCCGAGATCGAGCGGGCACCTCCACTCTCAAAAAACATTTTGATCGGCAGATTGAGGGGGCCCTCGCGAAACGCATGCAAGTCGTTCGCCGCTTAGGACCCAAGCGTGAGTTGGGAGAGGAGGCAAAGGGAGTGTATTACTCATCGTGGATTTATCCCACCCTTCATCTGGCGTGTACGATTGTGGGTCTGTCGACTCGGCAGGCGTTAGCGCAACACTTTTCATTACTCCCTCAGACGGTGGCCATCGTGCTGGAGTTTTTGGAAGAAAACGGATTGGTCATTCGGGATGGCGACAGCTATCGGGCCAGCGAAGAATCAGTGCGGCTGGATAAAAAATCTCCTCACATTGTCAAGCACCATTCGAATTGGCGCCTCAAAGCCATTCAAAATTTAGAAAGGCAAAGTTCAGACGATCTCCACTATTCAGGTCTCTTTTCCATCGATCTCGAGACGATGCGGGCGCTGAAAGATCAAATGCTTGAGTTCGTAAAGGATCAAATCAAAATCGTTGAGCGCGCGAAAGAGGAAGAACTCGTCGTCCTGGGAATCGATATTTTTCGCCTGTCGCAGAAAAATCTGAGCTGAGAAATGAATCGAAGAAATTAACTTTTCTCTGTCGAAGTTTTTACCAGCTGTCTGACTTCTTGTTGCATTTTGGACTGCAGGCCGTGTCGAGGCATCAAGATGGTCTCGGTCGGTTTTAGGTGGCCTATGGCATAGTCTCTGCAACATTTCTCTGAGGTCTTATGAAAAGAGGTTTGGCTATGAAAATGAGAACAGCAATTTTTTTCGGTTCATTTCTCTTTTCGCAAGGGATGGCATCGGCACTGGAATATAAACCAATTCGCGCATTTGACATTCCGGCGAGAGACGTGTTTCCGGCAGAATCTGGAGAGAGTGTTCAAACTCAAATAACAGCTCAAGATTTTTATTCTGAAATTAGCGGTTTTTTGAATTTCACCGAGATCGGCAGGGGACAACGTGCGAACATCGGTTGTTTTCTCGAGATGAAAAAAACGATGGAGGGGTTTTTATTGACGTTTCGCGAGCTGAACGAAGGCGTGGACGACGTGAATCCCGTGATGGTTGGCATCAATCGAGTCGAAGGACAGATTTCTTTAAAATTCGATGAGAAGATGATCAAAGAAGTTGTGACTGGATCCGGATTTGCTCGTAGAGTGATAAGGCACGAACCCTTGGAAATTCGAGAAGATCCATCCTCAAAAATGCACTTGCACTACTACGGGCCTTTTAGATCAAAATTTTCTCAGCAAAGCATTTACCTAGGAGTTACGATTCTCGAAGAACAAAATCAATCCGGTGATTTTGTTACATCGGGAATCAACTTTCAGTTTGACAGTGTTGGTTGCACTCTGGTTCCGGCCATGTGATTGGACCTATTTTAATCCCAGCACTGCTTATAGATCTCAAAATGATGCCTCAGCCCAAGCTCATTTTTGAGATGGACTTGGGCGATATAAATCAAAAAATTTAGCGGGTCTGAAGATGTTCGCGCATCCAATCGGCGCGTTCAATGACTTCTTCCATTTCGTGATAGAAGGCGGCCTCTTCTTCAGATGCCAAACCGTCTCGGTGCAATGCCAGAGCCATATAAGGATGAGCGATCATCGACCGACCCATGTAGCAAATTCGTGGCGCTACTGGCAAACCGACGCCGTCGTGGTAGCGTTCGTCCAGCTGCTCGTACGTCATCGTTTTCATTGCTTCGTTTTCGGTTTTGATCAGACTGTACTGCTCAATGCACTCAGGGTGCTTCACAACAAACAAGTCCATTTGCTGAAGTCCCAGGTCGGTCAGGAGAAATGTATCCTGAGCTACGACTTCGTGAGTTGCTCTCGCACGGGTTTCTTCGACAATTTTGTTTCCTAGATCGGCGTAGTCTGAATAAATATCTGCGAATACAGGTTGAGCGGCGCCGATGGCTAAGATGGCTGTCAAAATATTTGATTTCATAAAATTCCTCTCGTTGAGTTTTTGACCGCGTTGGAACCGAACTGGATCCGGCGGCTTGTTGTCACTCTTACGAGGATTTTTTGTAAGAGGTCAAAGAAACGAAACCGATTCTCATTTGAAATGAATTTGGTTTTCAATTGAGTTTCAATTCTTCAAAAATTGGAACTCAATCGTGTTGATACTTTCGGTGTGCATCGCGATTGCAAAGCAATTTAATACGAATGTGGGCGAGCGACTCTGTGACGGTGTCTCGCTCGGATGGCCAAGTTCAAAAATCGCTTGCGCCAACGCAGCTACGGCCCATCTCGGCAGGCATTCCAGTTTTCAATAGAACTGAGCAACCCAATCTGTCGTCGGCGGCTCTGATGAAGTCAACACGGGCCTGTCCGAGTTCGGGTTGGCTGACTAACTTTGCCCAGTAAGGTGCGCTATCAAAATACCAAGCGGTTTTGACTCTGACGCTGCCATCGGCATAGTCAACTCCGCGATCTGAACGAACTTCTTGGACAGCGCCAGATAAAATGACCGGCAGATCGTTGAAATGCAATACGCTGGCGAGATGATCATGACCAACGATCAGGGCTGTTAGTTTGTGGCGGTGTTTCCAAATAATAGGTCGGATGGCCAACTGGAATTCTTTTTTTTCAGTCCATGTGTGGACACTTGAGATTTTATAAGAAGGATGATGGTAAACTAAGAAAATCAAATTTTCGGTCGCATTTTCTAACTGACCATCCAACCAGGCGGCTTGTGTGCGTCCGCTCTGGTTGTTGTCGGAGTTCAAAACTAAAAAGTGCACTCCATCAATGACCTTTGAGTAGTATTCAGCGGGCATCCCAAAGTAAGACATTTCACTTGGGTAGCCATCATTGTGGTTTCCGATGGCCACCACTGGAAACTGAAAATTCAAATTCCGCCAAGATTGCCACACAGATTGATAGGTTCCTGAGTACAAGTTATCGCCAGGCAAAATCAATTCTAAAACTCCAGCTCTCGCCAGCGACTCCCTCACTGATTTCGCATTTGCAGTCGCTCTGCCAGCATCGCCGATAATTCCGAATGTTTGCTCGCTAGCGACGGTGGGAAGGGTGGTTAGTGCGATCGCTAAGCAAAGCAAAGTTTTTTTCAGGAGCGGCCGCAAATTAAAACAATTTGAATGCATAAGATTGTCTCCTTCTCTTTAGACCTGTTTGTGTGAAAATTCTCCGCTAAAAAAACAAATCGGAGCAATTGATTTAGCATTAGCATTTCCCAACATTTGTTCGGACAAACCGAGCTTTTACAGAGTCCAAACGGTTTCGGAATCTCATGCTGACAATTCAAATAATTCGTATAAATTTAAAACCAACTGATGGTGGTTAAAATGTTGACGAACGATGGGAGATTTTTTGCTTTTGCTTCGGGACCTTTGCCGCACTCACCACGGCCCTGATAACACCGCTTCCTCACGGCACAGTTGTTGCTTTGGTTCATTTTGAATTTTTTCGGTGCGATTCGGCACCAATTCAAAATACAAACGGGGGATGGCATGAAAATATTTTTAGGGGCTTTGATTCTATTTGGTTCAGTGATTGCTTCTGCGGATGCGTTTTATCTCGATAAAGACGGCGTCAGGTATCTCTGCCAGCCCGATGAGTTCAATCCCGGAGGCGCTGCCGACTGTGCGGATTTGGCTTATTCCGGTCCCTTTTCGCGAGACGAGTCTCTGCGCCTTTGTCGGGGAGCCACGGGATTAGGGCCTGCGCAATGTGCGGCAAAGTCTTATGGGGGTCCATTTTCCAAAGAAGAGTCCATCAATCTTTGCGTTGGTGCGCGAAGTATCGCTCCGGCCGATTGCGCTCTCAAAGCCTATGGTGGCCCTTTTAGCAAAGCTGAAAGTTTACAACTCTGTTCAAACAACGGAACCTTGGCAAATGCGGACTGTGCAATTAAAGCTTACGCAGGACCTTATTCAAAAGAAGAAGCGCTCACTCTCTGTCGGCAAAATCCAAATCTTGCGGTCCGAGCGCTTAACGAAATGCTGAGAGCTTCACCTGCGATGCGGATCCGCGCTCAGTCACTGTCGACGCTCAATGTGCAGCGCGCTTTGGAAACAAAGTAAGATCTAAGAAAGATCTAAGAAAATTTAGGAGTGCCCAGCCTTTGGCGGGTGGCAGTCAAAGTTTGATTTTTAAGGGAGTCTCCACGAGGAACCCGATTGTGAGCCGCACAAAGCATCACAGGGAGTTCCAGTGGAAGACTACTCAGTGACTGCCGCTTTCAACTCATTTTTTTGTTTCACAAATTCCTCTCGTTCTTCGATCGAAAGACAGCGATAAAACCTACTTGATTGTTCGAGTTTCTCCAGCGCAGCGATCGCTTGAGGCAGTTGATTCTTTTCGGCAAAGCAGCGGGATATTTTTCTTACTCTCTGGCTCACGGAATCTATATTGGGGCAGTCCCAATTTTCAGATTGCCTTTTTGCGTTTTTACCGAAGTCCTTTGAAAATGGAATGCCTTCGAGTCCTCCGAGGCAAACTGGTCTCACCGCCGAATCAGAATTTGCGACATAGCCTAATGCTAGAGAAGGGCCGCACAAAATCGTTACGCCCACGATTCCCGCCGAGACATTCCATAACAATTCAGCCGTGTAGGCGGCGCCGACGTAAGAGTATTTCACAAGGGTGCCGGCAGTCGAAATGACTTTCCGCTCAATTGTGGTTTGTTCCTCTTCAGCTCCTCCTTTTTCAAGGAATGTGTCGCAACTCTCACTACTCGCGATGGAAGTAGTTTCTTCTGGATTCGATTTTGGAGCTTTTGTGGTGCACGAAGACAGATATAGGCAGGCCGAGAGCCAAAATAAAATCATTTTTGGATTCATCCTTTGATCGCAACATTGAATGGATAGTCTGTCAAATCGGGCAATGACTAGCAGCAGATTCACTTGGGCTTGCGGTGAATCGTGCAAATCCTTTTGAACCTTCAAAATTCAAACTGTTCCTGAATTTCTGGACTCGGTGAAGCTCCGGCTCAATCCGATACAGGATGGTCGGCTAGTCGAGCGCACTCCATCACTGTTTCAGAGCAGGCAGGTCGATTCCAATCTTTAAACTGGATAGGTTTATGCCACTTCATTTTTACAAAATATTTTCAACGATGCTTGCCGCGATCATCTTGATTTTGGGAAATTCAGCTCTGGCGAGCGATGACGTTCGTGTTTTAGAGGGGCCGCTAGATTACATTGCTTGCATGGCGGGTGAGCGTCTGAATCTACGAGATGAAACTCTTTCGAAAGTTCTTTTTACGGTGAAGCGCCACGAACCCGCGAAGGTGGTGCAATCCTTTGGTCAAGATCAGCAAGAAAAAACGATCGACGGAGTTAAGTACGTTTTTATCAAAGTTCAATTTCCCGAGCGCACGGAAGATCCAAATATTGGTTGGGTGGCGCAAGTGTATATCAAAACAAAATCCGAATGCGGAAATTATACGGAGCCGGCGCCATCGCCCGTTCCGTTGAGCGAGTGGACGTTTCCGACTGTGAAGCGAGCTTCGCAGTCCTATAAAACTGGCGCGCGCCGTTTTGGAGCCTCTCGCAGTGGCGGAAGTCGTTATCACGCGGCTGCAGATCTTTACCGCGTCCATGGCGAAAAAGTTCTGTCTGTGAATACTGGCAAAGTGATTCGTGACCGGTACTATTTCTACGAAGGAACTTATGCGATTGAAGTTAAACACTCTGACGGAAAAGTTGCACGTTATGGTGAAATCAATGGCCAAGTCGCCGCCGGTGTGGGGCTAAATAAGGTGGTGGCCTCCGGTCAAAATATCGGATTTGTGGGCACTGTAACTTCTGGTTGTTGCAATCCGATGCTGCATTTTGAATTGTATCAGGGGACTGCGACAGGAGCTCTGACTCAAGGTGGAAATAAATTTAATCGCCGCAGTGATTTGATAGATCCAACTTCGCTTCTGACCGAATGGGAACACGACAAGTTTGGAGTTTCTTACTAAACTCAAAGGAGCATCCATGCACTTTTCAAAGTCTTTCGTCTTTGTAGGAATGATTGTGGTTGGGGTGACGTTGTTGTACCTATCGACTCACAAAAACTCTGTGAGGCCCGCGCCTAGACATTCTACGCATGGCTCTAAAGGAAATCTTCACCATAGACCCGCGGATTTGCCAACGTCCAGTTTGTCGAAGCAACACAGTGAAGGTTCGGGTCCGACTGAATCAATTTTTCAAAATTCAAGCACAATGAATTCCTCTTCTGCCCCAGTCCGAGCGCCAGCATCCACAGCGGACGGTGCAGAGATCGCATCGCTGGAAAGCATGACGGCAACACTTTCGACATTTTCGCGACCCGAGGTGGGCTTGTCGGATCTCACTGCCTTCTTGAGTTCGACGACCCAAAAACCGTTGGTTGCAAAACAATCCAATCCGGACACTGGCGAAATGTCGATCGTCCGAACCGACAATCCACTTCTGGGTACGAGATATTTTCACGCTCAATATTTTAAGGACGAAAGCGATCAGACTTTTCTGCAACACATGTCGTTCGAATTTAAACCAGGCGAAAGTGCGATGGCCGAAGCGGTGGCAGCTGTTCGTAAAGCTTTTCCCTCGCTGACGAATCCTCCTCTGGTGAACAGTCCAAGTTTTGTCAAATGGGCCTTGGATGAAAAGTACATAGTCTGGATCAAAAAATTAGAAGCAGCTGATTTACGAGACAATCCCTTCAATGCTTACACCAGCAACGACGTCGGGACCGTGCGAGTCGCCGTCGAAGCTGAAATACACTGAGCTAAGGCTCTCACTATGTGACTGAGGTTGATTGAATGGTTTCGCAGACCAGGCGAACCAAGCTGTCTTTTTTGATCGGTTTCGACATATAGGATGTAAAGCCCGAAGCTAAAGCTCGATCGCGTTCTTCTTTGAGCGCGTGGGCGGTGAGAGCGACAACGGGAGTTTTGATTCCGAGGCTTTTGATCTTTGCAATCGCTTGGTATCCATCCATCATTGGCATTTGGATGTCCATTAAAATGAGATCGTAGTGTTGCTTCTGGACGGCGGCAAAGGCTTCGGCTCCGTCATTCGCGGTATCACAAATGGCTTCAGTTCCACGTAAAAATAGAGCGACAATGGTTCGATTGTCTGGAGAATCATCGACGATCAAAATGCGCTTGCCAAGGAGCGCATTTTCAGGAACGTTCTTTTTTTCTAAATACTGATTTTCAAAAAAAACATCCACTTCGTCCGCCGTGCCTACATCAATTGAAAGGACAAACTCTGATCCAACGCCTGGGGCACTTTTTTCGAGTTGAAGATCACCTCTCAACAAGTGGGCCAATTTTTTGGATAAAGCCAAACCCAATCCCGTGCCGCCGAATTTTCGACTCACAGAAGCATCTCCTTGCATGAACGGTTCAAAGATTCGTAGGCGTTGTTCGTCGGTTAAACCAATTCCAGTGTCTGTGATTTTCGCTATCAGTAGCCGTCGGCCATTTTTTACAGTGTGTTTAAATTCCAGATCGACTCCTCCCGTTTCGGTAAATTTCACTGCGTTACCGATGACATTGACCAAAATTTGCCGATAGCGAAGTGGATCCGTTGAAATTCTCTCGGGCTGCGATCCAGTCCAATTGACTCGAAGCTCTAAGCCTTTTTCTTGTGCGCGAAAACTGACGGTCGATAAAACGTCCTCGATCAAACCTGCGAGCTGAATGGGTTTGATATCGACTTCAAGGCGATCGGCTTCAATTTTTGAAAGATCCAAGAGTTCGTCAATCAAACGTCCCAATTGAGTTGCGTTGCTAGAAATCCGAAGCAAATAGTCTTCCGCGGCTTTGTCATTGGGAAAGTGACCGGCCAATAAATCGCTGAAGCCTAAGATAGCTGCGAGGGGAGTTCTGATTTCGTGGCTCATGTTGGCCAAAAAAACGGTCTTTGTGAGGTTGGCTCGCTCGGCAGCGTCCTTGGCTTGTTGGAGCTCCGAACGACCAGTGATTTGCTGAGTGACCTCTGTTCCCAAAATCATTACGCCGTTGATAACCCCATCTGAATCTTTTCGGGCAGAGTAGGTAAGGTTGAAATACCGAATTCGATCTCCGAGGGTCACGGGAATTTCGAAGAGCTCGGCAGTTTTACCTGTTTGGAAAACATGATCAAGAATTCCGTGAACTTCGATGGACTCAGGTTGTGCTTGGCGAACAGTTTGCGAAGTGGCATCGAAACCGAGAACTCGAATGTGCGCTTCGTTGACAAATTCGAAAGTGTGGAGTGGGCCTGAAAGAATACAGACCATTTCTGGAGTTTGTCGAAAAAGATTTCGAAAATTTTCACGCTCGTTCTCGACGGCAACTCGCGCTTGCACTTTTTCGGTAACGTCAACGCCGTGAACGATAATCCGTTCGACCTTGCCTTCGATCATTTCAGCAGGCTGATAAACAAAATCTAGCATCCGTTTTTCAAGCGCGCCACCCGGATTTCGTTGTAGCACAATTGGAATTTCTTTGCCGACGAAAGGCTCGCCAGTCTCTCGAACTAGCCGGAGAAGTTCGATAAATCCTTGGCCCTTGACTTCAGGTAATGCCTCTTCAATCGATTTTCCGACCAAGTGGCGATGGCCCACTAACTGGAGGTAACGATCGTTGGCTTGTTCAAATATAAAGTCAGCTCCTGAGAGCAAACACATGAATGATGGGGATGTTTGAATCATCAAGCTCAGTCTCTCTTCAGATTCACGACGTTTTTCTTCGAGAGTGATTCGCTCGTGAATATCAAAGACGGCTCCGGCATAACCTAAAAATTTTCCCGCTTTGTCATAGCGCGGGTTTCCAGAGTCGATGGCCCACCGATAACTGCCGTCCGCAGTTTTCAATCGGTAATCGATGCTAAACGCCTCTTGTGCCGCATTAGCGTCGAGAAATATCTGACTTGATCGAGCTCGATCATCCGGATGTGTGGCCTGCAGCCAGCCAAAGCCGAGGGCTTCGTTTGGCGTTTGCCCTGTGAAACTGAACCACTGTTTGCTGAGGTAGACGCAGGATCCATCCTTTTCTGTGATCCACAATATCGCGGGAGAACCATCAACATTTTTTTCAAATTCAATTTGTGCGAATTTTCGCTCGGAAATATCTTGAATTGTGCCGAGAACGTAACTTTCTTCGCTTTGCGAATCGCTAAAAATTTGACCGTGAGCCAGGACCCAACGATCTTTGCTTTCGGACGAAGTTCGAAATTCAATCTCAAAATGTGGGTTGGAATGGGTGGAGGTGTTTAAAACTTCTCGCACACTTTCGCGCTCGTCGGGATGAATGCACTTCAGGAAGAAGTCCTTTGTGATTTTCGGCCGCGCAGATTCGAAACTAAAAAGTCGATAAGTTTCTTCTGACCAAATCACTTCTCCGGACTCGATATTTAAATAAAAGGTGCCCAACTTTGCGGTGGCGAGTGCCATTTCCAACTGCGCAGTTTGTTGGCGGAGCAGGCGTTCGCTGGCGCGCAAATCGGTGATGTCGATGAATGTAGCGACAATTCCGTCCGACATTTTTTCGTGAGTTTTATAAGGCACAATTCGTCTTTGAAGAACGCGGCCATCGGGCAAATAGACTTCCACCTCCTGTATGGATTGGTCGGCAACAGACTGAGGGTTAGGAAATGGCGGCATCTCGGCCGCGCTGGTGAAATCGCTGATTTTTCTGCCAATGTCGGTCGGTTGCACATTGTAAATTTCTTGCGCCGCCGGAGTAAAGCCGCGAATTTTCAATTCGTCGTCTAAAAACAGGGTCGCGATTTGCGTGCTGGCTAAAAGGTTTTCGAGATCTGAATTGGCTCTTTGGAGGGCATCATTAGTACTTTGAACTTCTTCCTTCGAAGTTTCAAGCTCTTCGTTGGCTGACTGAAGTTCTTCGTTCATCGAAAGCAACTCTTCATTGGAAGATTTCAGCTCTTCGTTCGACGCTTCCAGATCTTGAATGGATTTGTCTAAACTTTCGCGAAGGCTTCCCAGTTCACTTTCGAGTTGATCGACCATTTCGGCATCGGCGGCCGATATCTCGCGTTCGACTTCGCGAGAGCTGTTTTTGGTGATTGCACCGAGATATTGGAAGGCCACCCAATAGAGGGGCGTGTCTTCCCCCAGCTGCGGCATCGGTTGAACGATAAGCCCCGTGCGTTCGACCACCTCATCGATGGTGAGGGTGCAGTTTTCGTTCGTGACCTTGCGTTTGTCTTTTTTGGCGCGAGTGAGAGCCGCGCGCAAAGCTCCGCGCAAACTTTGCTTCGCCATTTTGACAATGTTATTTTTAAAAGGTCCTTCGTTGATGTCGATGTATTTGGAAATTCCGGCAGAGGCACAGACAATTTGGTCGTCATCATTGATGACCGCATATCGCGCCGTCAATTCGTCCAGGGCGATCCGTTGACTCACCAAATTGATGTCAATCTCGGGCGATTTGAGAGAGTCTTGAACGTGGTTGAGGTAATTCGGCACAGATGCCGAAAATCTTGTTTGCGGTTTTACAGCTGTCACTTTTCTCTGTGCGATTCTAAATTTAGAATTCACGATCTTAAAAAGTTCGCGGTGCGAAGTCAGCGATTCGCTGGCGCCTAAAAATAAAAATCCACCCGGCTTGAGAGAATAGTGAAACACCG
>CALCCV010000077.1 GCA_937900305.1 uncultured Pseudobdellovibrionaceae bacterium
CATCCGTCGGCTCGCCGACGAGGGCTATTTTAAAATCAGCGCACTTGAGCTCAATGGCAAAGTGATTCGGATCGTCCAACCGCTCCCATCCCTTTGGCTGTTTATTAGCGAAAAGTGGCCCTTTGCAGTGGATCATCCGCATTTTAAAAGTGAATCGCCAGAGCACGACGTTCGACTGGCCGAAGTCTTTATGCGATTGGAAAAGCTGAAGTGCTTTCGCAGTTTTTTTACTGAGAACTTGCTACAGTCGTCAACTGCCTTATCAGAGGATCCGAGATTTCGTGACCTTGCGAAACTTCAATCTGATGGTGCCCTCAATATTCAGGATACAAACGGAAGTTTAAGACTCTACGCCGTCGAACTTGAGCTAAGCAAAAAGTCTCCCGAACGTTATCGACAGAAGTTGTCTGATTACTATCTCGCAAAGGGTCTTGATGGCATTCTGTATATTGCGCCCAAGCCAGAGATCTCAATGGCTATTTCACGAATCGACAGCGAAATCTGCACTGATAGACCCTCACTACTGCGTTTGTGCTTTGAGAAGAGTGTATTAGTTGATTCAAGCAAGATCATTTTTTCAAACGAAGGAAGTCCCAATGTGGAGTTCTCTTAGCGGCCGGTGCGAGCGCACCACCTGGCTGGTTTTTCCCCAGTGCTGTGGGCACCGACTTAAGAGCAGTCAACTTGCTGAAATTATTAAGTTGGAAGAAGGAAAATTTATGGGGGAAACCGTCTAAACGGTATTTTTGTGTCGAGCTTATTGGGAGGTGGTTATTGCAGGTGTCTGGTGGGAATTTAAGACAGCGTAGGCGATTTAAGTTTAAGAGAACATTTTAACAACACTATAATAGGAGAGCTTTATTTTTAAAAAAATATTAGTAGGGTATGGATTGGTTTTTATTCTTGCGGGTTGTTCCACGCTTCGAGATTCTTTAATCCTTGGCGCTGGAACTGGAGCCCTTGTTGGCGGCGTCGCTGGCAATCAATTGGACGGCGATCATGGTGAAAACACAATCAAGGGAGCTGTCATCGGCGGCGTAGTCGGCGGACTGACAAGCTACCTCATTCACGGATCTATGGAATCGCGCGATGCAAGAGTGCGAAAAGAAACACTTCTCAATCTTGAAAAGTATGACGTTCTTGGACGTGATCCGATTCTGAAACAAGATGAAAGTCGCTCCAAGCAAAGCGACAAGTGCTTTACCACTCAAGAGGTCGATGGCCGTTTGGTTTCGATTCCTTGCCGATATGTAGACGATCCCAATGAGTCATCGGTTGGTAAAGAATGAAGCCAAGAGTTCATGAGAAGGGGTTGCGTATTGTCCTGAGTGAGGCTGCAACGCAGGCGTATGGGGCAATGGTGGAGCAAATAAAGTCTGAGACTTTGACTGTAAAAATTCAACCCTCCCAGTTTGTTAGCTTCTTGGTTGGTGATTTCTTTGAAACGTACTTTGCTAAAGACAGGGCTATTTTGATCGCCGAATTTTTTGACTCTGATGCATATTTTGAAGCTGAACGCAGAAAGGCTAAGGGCTCTTCCAATTACGAAGAGATAATGGCGGCAGCGCTTGACGAGGCCCGCAAAGTCAAAAGCAAGCGACGGATCAAAGCCGCCAGAGCAGAGAAAAAATATAAAAGACCGGAGGTTGCAATTGATGATGCAACATAGACACCCACTTGAAAAAGGAATCTCGTTGACTAGTATATTGTGTTATACTATCATTGGCCTCAATGATGAACGAATCACAACTTGCAGAAGAAATCAGGTTGAAGCTACTGTTAGCGATAGAAAAGGCCATGGAGCATCAGAACATAAGCCAGGGCGAAGTGGCTCGACGGATTGGCGCGGCGCGGACCAACATCAATCGTGTGATGCGGGGAAAGATATCTGTGAGCGTGGACTTTCTGCTAAAGATTGCAGAGAGTATCGATCTCGAAGTCGATTTAAAAACTCGCTTGAAAAAATAAAGGATGCCGCCTGAGCCGGCCTGCCAAAAGGCAATGGATTCGAGTAGGAAACCGGGAGCTTGAGATTTTTTACGAAACTACGGAGCTAAGTGAAGATGAAAACAAAGAAAGAATCCAACGACTCGCCCGCCAAGTTATCCGAGCCGTGGAGGAATATCAAAAAGGGCGAACTGGTCGAGTCAAAGCAGCTGCTTCCTGATAAAAAGAAATTTCGTGTTGCAGGCTATGTCCGGCTATCTCCAACTGGAGATGATCGCGAAGAGGGGTCTTTGGTATCTCATCCTCAGCGAATTAAACAGTTTGTAGAGAGTAAAAACATTCAAAGTGCAGGTGGTTGGGGCGACATTATAGATTGGTATGTCGATAAAGATTTGTCGGGAAAGGACATGAATCGCCCCGCGTTTCAAAAAATGCTTGCCGACATTCGGTCAGGCCATATCAATGCCGTCGTGGTGACTGAACTCTCACGGCTCAATCGCAAGGTAAAAGACTTTTTGGAGGTCTACGAATTTTTCAAGTCGCACGACGTGGCATTTTTTTGCTTGCGCGAAAACTTTGATACATCTTCCGCCATCGGTGAACTTATGCTGATTCAAGCGATGAGCTTTGCCCAGTATGAGCGTCAATCCATAGTAGATCGGATCAAAAAGGGCGCCCGTGCTCGGGCAGAGCGAGGCCTAGCAAATGGTTACATCCCTCTCGGTTTTAAGGCTGTTGAACATCGTCCAAATTATAGGGAGATCGACGAGGTTGAACGACAGTATGTTGAAATGATGTTTAGAAAATTCCTCGAACTCAAACGCTTAAACCACCTGGTAAACTATCTCAACAATATCGGCTATAAAACAAAAGAATTTGTGACGAGATCCGGAAAAAAAGCAGGTGGAAACCGCTGGACCATCAGCTCAGCCCATTCACTCCTAACCAACCGCTCCTATATTGGAGAGCGCGAAGTGAACAAACGCTTTCGCAGCAGTGATCCGGAGAAAGTCAAAAGTGAGGATCGTTACTTCTTTGTTGAAGCCCATTGGCCGTGCCTCGTTTCAAAAGAGCTTTTCTTTGATGTTCAGCGAATGCTTGAGCAGAACCGCAAAAAAGCTCGCAAGTATGTCCATGAATATCGGCTCACCGGCTTGATTGAATGTTCGGAATGTGGAACCCGACTTGTAGGTAAATCTGGTACAGGAAAAAACGGAAAGTATTTCTACTACGGTCATAAACGCAAGATGGTGATTGGTAATGATCGCCACCTCCAGCGTTGTGCAATCGAAAACGTACCAGCTTTGCAACTGGAAGAGGCGCTAGTATCGAGACTCAAGGATTTGTCCTCGGATCGGGACTTGTTGGCGGAGCTAGTGAAATCTACGGTTTCGGGAAAAAGGGAGAATCTTGACCACCAAAAGGCTTTGATAGCGGCCAAAGAGCAAGAGCGGCGCAAGGTAGAACAGAAGGTTAAAAATCTACATGACGCGATTTCCGAAGAAAGTGATCGTGATTTAAGGATGGCATTAGCCGAAAGGGCCAAAGAGGCGAAGAAATCTTTAGACCTTGCAGAAATTGCACTTTTGGATCTGAGGCGAGAGTATCAGGAAAATAACAATGTCGTGGATCTTTCGGGAGCTATGGATGTTGTAAAGATTTTTCGTGAAGGGGCGTTTGATGCGCAACCGATTGCGAGCCAGGCTGAAATCCTAAAGAGCCGTATTCGCCGAATGGTTGTGCGTGATGGTGGGGTTTATGTTGAAATTTTTGGAAGAAAACAGGAGCCAGTTTTGCTCTTGTCTGAAGAAGCAGAAATAAAAAACCCGACCGCGTATCCCCTTGGGGGCACCCGGTCGGGTGTTCGTACCGTATTCAAGTTGGTCGGGGAGACAGGATTCGAACCTGCGACCCTCTGGTCCCAAACCAGATGCGC
>CALCCV010000078.1 GCA_937900305.1 uncultured Pseudobdellovibrionaceae bacterium
AAAGTCGAGACACCCACTTTTCCACATTTGACCGACTTTTTCTAGAAAGAACCCAGCGGTGATTTAGAAACTATCCCTGATTACTTTCCAATTTTTATTTCCGTACAGGCGTGATTGAAATCGCCCATGGCGATGTATAGTTCTAACGAATAGTCATCTTCTGGGCCCACCATCTGCGAGGTCAGAGTGATGTAGGTTCGACCGTAACGTTGATAGTTGTATTGGGCCGCCAGCGCATATTGCCACCATTGTGACGACCACATCGCTTCACTTCCCTGGCCCTGACCGGACTTCTGAAGCCAAATCCGTTTGGCATAGTGAGCTGCGCTGCCATCATCTTCGACACTGATTTTCAGAACCATACTTTTTTCACCCGAAGCGGATCGCAGGACAGCCTCTTCGACTCTGGCCGCGACACAATTCGATCCCTGAGATATTAAATGGCCGTATTGACCTGCGGAAACATTCACGGCCGCAACCAAACCTGAGAACAACAAGAGCGCAGAAATATTCTTCATGAAGCATCCTTTTAAAAAATACTTTGTAGTCAAATGAGCAAAACTCGGGCCTCCCCATTTCATCGAGATTGGAATTAGAAGAAGGACCCCAAGTACATTTTTCACGACTGACTACAAAATGAAAAAGAACTCTGGTCTTCGCAGGCGATCCGATCCGTTGCTTTTTCGTGAGTCCTTCAGTACGCTTTTAACATTGACGCATCTCCAACTTCTACAGACAGGACGTTTTTATGAATGTTAAGAGCTCTCTCTTGAGAACAGTGGTTTTGACGGCGGCGATACTCCTCAACGCCTGTTCATCGGTTCCACACAACTCTGGGCTCCACTCCCCCGGAGTGAAGAGATCCCTCGCTTCGGACAAACCGCAGATCAACTGTTGCCTGGCTATTCGGGGCAACGGTCAAAACGTCAGCGCCCACTGGGGAGCCTTAGGGCAAATCATCGAAGACTACGGCATGCCCAATGCAATGTCTGGCGGCAGTTCTGCAACGGTGACTCAATTTTTGATGGATAGCTTGGCCACCAATCAATACATTCAGAGCAAAAGTTACGACCAGCAGCGCGCCATGTTTGCACTGATCATGAAGTCACTTCCTCACTTGCTGGAATCCTTTATTCTTCGCACTGATGAGATCAGTAGCGCCATAAAAGTCTTCACGGAATTTCAACAAGAGCTGGGACAAAAACAGGCCGCATCAGGGCAACCCGGGGCGGCTGAGATCACGGCTTCCTTCGCCACTCAATTGGCGATGGATCCCACCAAACAGGAAGTCATTAAAAAGTTGATAGCGAAATACGGAGCTTTGGTGAATCCAGCCCTGCTGCAGGGGATCCTAAGTCAAAATGTCCAGCAGTCCAATTTTTATACTCGGCAGGCTATCGAGTCCGCGAAAGTTTTTGGAAAATTCGATGCCGTGGGCGACGCTGGTTTATTTTTCAGAGAAGGAATTGTCGACTTTAGGGTGCTCGCGCAACTGCTAGGAACTATCGCTGATCTGGTGGCTGGAGTTCTTCCTGATCACCAGATCAATGATCAATTGAATTCTTACTTAGACACCTGTGCCGAAAAGTCAGTGGGCCTGACTTTCGCAGCCATTGATAACGGATGCAAAAAAAAATTAGACACCCTTATCCAAGACTACAATTCAAAATTACGAACTTTCGGTGTCTCGAAGATGCTGTCTCAACCCATCGGCCATCAAATTCCAAGCTTTCCGATGACGGCGATCGTGCAAGGCTCATCTCACTCAATGTTCAAAACTGAACTCGAAAAATACCGAAAGGGAACTCCCGGAGATCTG
>CALCCV010000079.1 GCA_937900305.1 uncultured Pseudobdellovibrionaceae bacterium
AAAATACCGCAAGTATGCGAAGTGCCGGCACTTACTTGCACAAAAACCTTACTGCCCGTGATGGTGGATGTATCGACCAGTGAAGGGCTACTTTGAGCCGCAGTCAAAACCGCGCCGTTACCCAATTGTCCGCTACTATCGTCGCCCCAACAATAAGCGAGGCCTGCTTCAGTCAAGCCGCAAGAGTGACTATATCCCGATGACACCTGAGTGAACGCAATATCGGAGGTGAGCGCGGTGGTCGTCACGAGCGAAGGACTATGCGCTTCGGTGCCGTGCGTGGACCCATCACCTAATTGTCCATACTGACTCTGTCCCCAACAATAGGTCGCACCACCACCAGCGATCACACATATTTTCCAAAGACTTCCCGAGAATCCACACGAACAACAAGCGAAAATGGCTGATCGCTTAAGCCAAAACGGAGAAAGAGACGGCGGAACGTTTTGTGGATACATTCCCACAGTCACAAGTCTCTCGGTCTATAGTGAGCACCTAACCCAGCAAACACTTCACTCTTCGGAACGTGGAAACCTCGTATTGCTCCTGAATATTTTTTTTTAGGAAAGCTTCCCGCAAGGGATGCTGACAGCGATGCGAGATTGGGATGTTGGAAGAAGCAAAGGCCTTTCGGTAATAGAGGGGATACAAGTTTATTCTTGGCGCGAAAGCGAGCTGACGTCCAACGGGTCTTTAACTGGCAAGAGAATTTGCGTAATCGTTTTTTGAAGGAAAGCAAATGACGGCATTGAAAACAATGACTGGTGCACCCTCAACCAAGAAATCAGATTGGGACAGCATCGACTGGTCCAAAGTGAAATCGCAGGTAAAACGAATGCAAATGCGTATTGCCAAGGCGATTCGAGAAAAGCGCGTTGGTAAAGCAAAAGCCTTACAGCGTCTCCTGAGCAGTTCATTCTACACCAAGCTTTTGGCGGTCAAAAGAGTGACTGAAAACAAAGGAGGCAAGACGGCAGGTGTTGACAAGGTCATTTGGAAGACACCGGGGCAAAAGATAAGAGCCGTGCAATCACTCAAGCGAAGAAGTTACGAAACTCAGCCTCTTCGAAGAGTTTATATTCCAAAGAGAAATGGCAAACTACGTCCCCTCTCCATTCCCACAATTAAATGCCGAGCCATGCAGGCCCTTTATTTGCTGGGATTAGAACCCATTGCGGAAACTCTTGCCGATCCGAATTCTTATGGATTTCGTCCTAAGCGTTCCACGGCCGATGCCATCGAGCAATGTTTTAAGCTCGGTGCAAAAGATTATTCCCCTCAGTGGATTTTAGAAGGAGACATCAAATCATGTTTTGATAAAATCAATCATGATTGGTTACTAGCCAATATGTCCGATTTCGTCGAAGTGCACCGGGGTATTTCGTAGGAGTGCACCAGCGGAGCGTCAGCGACGTGCTGTTTAGCTGAGCACTTTCTCTCCATCAAGCTTTTTCCCCGCCGGAAGCGCGGGTTGCAATTTCTCTCGGTAGCTGCCGCCCTTGAGGTTCAGCCGCTGGCTCGGATGCTCGAGTCGGTTCACGATCGCTTCAGCGATCACCGGGTCTTCGAAGAGCTTCGACCAGCCGCGCGGATCCACCTGCGATGTCACGATCACCGAACCTTTCCGGTGACGATCCTCGAGAAGATCGACGAGCACGTTTGCCTCTTCATGCGTGTAGTTTCGCAGACCAAAGTCGTCCAGGATCAGAACGCGCACTCCGCTTAGGCGTTTGACGTAAGCGAGGTATTTGCCTGCGGCTTTGGCCGCGAGAACCTCCTCGAACAAAAAATTGACCGGTACGAACAGCGTCGAGATGCTTTCAGCGCAAAGCCTGCGTCCGATTGAGACCGCGAGATGAGTTTTGCCTTCTCCGGTCTTTCCGAGGATCAAAAGATTCTCGTTCGACTGCGCAAAGCCGCTAGTCGCGAGCTCTCTGAGCTTTGCCTTGGTTAAACCTCGATCGAAGGTCTGATCCCAGTCTTCCAGATCCGCCGCCGATCTAAACTTCGCGCGTGTCGTCAACGTTTTGGCAACGCGCTCTTTGCGCTGCAAAACCTCGTCTTCAAGAACCAAGCGCAGGAACTCAAGGTGGCTTAAGCCTTCGGCGGCAGCCTGGTTCATACGCGCCTCGAAGCTTCTGTGCACGCCGAACAGTCGCAGCTGATGCGCCAGGTTTCTCATCTGGTCATGGATCATGTCGTCTCCTCCCGGTTTGGGATTGGGTTATGTAAATAGATGTCGTCGAGATCTCGCTTCGGTGCCGCTCGAACGGCACTCGGGCGCATGCCTTGCTTGTCAAAATACTCGGCCGTAGCCTGGATGTACGGGAACTGAAGCTTGCCGTACGTTAAACCCATTTTCGCCGCATGCTCGAGCGCCGCTCTCGTTACGCGAGCTGTTTGGTGCAAACGCAAGATCCCTTGCACGCGTCGCAAGTACTTGAGCGGATACGAGCCGCACAAGAGCTCGCTCACAAGCTTTGCCGTCTCCGGACCCACGCGCTCAGCTTCGCGTAGAGCCTGGCGCACACAAAACTGTGTTAGCGCCACTTTTTCTTCCGGGTAGTGCCTCTGATCGGTTGAGTGTGTTTCCCTCCCGTGCAGGCGTGCGTGGGATGCAATTGGGTTGAGATCATGATCAAATACATCGACCAGTTTCATCGTCACCCGCACGCGAACATCGCGGCCGACGAACTTGTACGGCACCGAATAGAACTTTTTTAAGACCTGCACGTGGCAGTCCGCATGCACTTTCGCTTGCCGCCATTCGGCTTGCTCCCAATTCTGCTCCGGGCATGGCTTTAGGAGCATACGCTCGCCGGCAAAGCGCTCTAAGCGCGACACGCCCCAGTCTTTCATCACAGCGCTGTTGAGACGTTCAAGGTACTCGCGGAACGCACGGTTCAACTCGCCGAGATCGTAAAAGGTTCGTTCGCGAACTTCCTGGTAAAATTGCTTCTGGATAACGCCGATCCCAGACTCGTTTGCACCCTTGTCGCGCGGCCGATAAGGTCGCGCCGGGATCACTGCGAAACCCCAATGATTGGCGAAGTCCACGAACGTCGGATTCACATCCGGGTCGTACCAGTGTGCGCGGTCAATCGCGGCCTTCTGGTTATCGACCGTTACGTATGGCGTGACGCCGCCAAAATACCTAAATGCATTTTCCATCGAACGCGTGAGCTCCTCGCGTTTTTGCGTGAAGGTAAATTCACCGAACGTGTACGAGCTCATCGCCATCACGCCACATAGAAGCGATGTCGTGCGGACCTCGCCCGTTGTTCGATCAACGATGTCGATGCCTTCGGTGTAATCAAAAAAGGTTTTCTCCGCAGGCTTGTGCGTAAGCCGCATCGTTACCTGAGGCAGCTCGGGGTAGGTCTTGTGGAACTGGCGCCAGAACTGAACGTAGCTGATCGCGCCGCCCGCGTGCTCTCTCGCCAAAATGTTCAACTGAACGCCGCGACTGACTTCAAGACGGACTTTTTCCCAGTCGACAGCCTTCGTCCATTCGGGAGTTTCAATATTTGGAAGAACGGCTTCGCCGCGCGCGATGACCCGTGCGACCGTTCGACGGTTTTTGCCGACGAGTTTTGCAATCGCACGGTCCGAGTGGCCCTGTCGATGGAGTTCTAGAATCTGTTTTTGCACTGCAACCGTTTCCCGCGTTACCGCCATTCCCACCTCCGGGAATGACGAGATCAAAGAACAAAACTCATGTCTTTGACGCTCCGGGAAAGGTCCCTCAGATCCAATACAAGTGGTGCACTCTCATGAAATCGGGTGGTGCACTTGCATGAAATTGACTGGTGCACTCCCGTGAAATTGGGTGGTGCACTTCAGATGAAATCGGCCATGGAGAAAACTGACGATTGTTGCTCCACTCGAGTACTGGCCAATGAACAATATGAAGGGAGAATCTGGCCTTTCAATAACGAAAGTTAACCTACCACTTGTTCCAGGAACGAGGCTTGTAGATCCCAAGGCAGAACAAGTTTATTTGACACCTTGGAAGCCTTTGGTAACTAGCGACTAACACTGGTTTGGCGCCGGATCCGGCGCACTCAACCCTGAGTATCCTCTCAACGACCGGCACTGGGCTGATGAAAAGCCCTACTCCGGTTTCAGTACCGGCCGAAAATTGTTCGCCATAGCGAACGAAAAATCTCCTAATTACCTAAAATCAATTGCCTAAATTTCATCCGAATTATTAATACATCTCGTCATACACAGATGAGGAGAGCGACATGAAAATAGTAGCTTTGATTGTTTTGACGGGTATTGGAGCGGCTTCGGTGGCAAATGCCTCCCAGGCGCTCAATTGTTTGCAGTGGCGCCTGAAGGTGGATTCCAGGTTCGTTGGCGCGGCGGCAGCTCGCGCCGTCGCGACCTCAGTTATCGAAAACGGAAGGGAATTTGGGTTCTACAATGACGACTCATCTGAGGGAAATCGGTACGAATACTATTTCCGCTACGATCGCGAAAGCATCGTCGATCACCCGGGTCGCGTGACGAGATATGAGGAGTTTTTGGAGAGTCTGTCCTGGCACTTGGGATCGCGCCGCGGCTATCAGTTCGAGTGTTCATTCTGGGCCGGCGGACCGCAGCCGCGCATCTCAGGTTCAAACTGAACACTATGCGGACAAAAAGTCCTGTCATTGGTGCAGAGGCGCTGAAGGCTTCGAACTACCGCGAATTCCTGTTAGCGGTTTTGCGCGCCGGTCAGCTGAATATTCCGCGAGGAAGTCTTTCTGCATTGGCCAGGCGCTCGGGACTTTCTAAGAGTTTTCTCACTGAAGTTCTGAGATCAAAAAAGGGCTTATCGAGCCGCTCGTTAGCAAAATTGTCCGCCTGCTTCAGGTTACAGGGAGATCATAAAAGGTATTTCGAGACTCTCGTCGCACGTGATGAGAGAGAACTGAGAGAACAGGTCGGATTGATTTCTGACGAGGACGTCGCAGAGAGGCTCCAGTATCTTCGAACCCGTCTTTTGCAGAAGCATGATCTTGGGCTTCAGCAATCACGATGGCGTCGCCGAAGCGCTAAGAGTTTCTTAAGCCAAGATGTTTTTTACGTTTACGCCGCTCTAGGTTCCACACAAAAAGGAACTACTATGTTGGAGGTATCTCGCAAAACCAATCTGGATCCCGTCGTCGTGATGAGAGTTTTGGAGACCTTACTGGCGGCGGACTGGGTGCGAAGGCAAGACGATACTTATTTCGCTTCCGAGCGTGCGTTCGATTTGCAGGAAATCGGAGAAGACATCGGTTTTGTTCAAGCTTTTATTGAGTCGACCAAGGAGCTCTCTCGGAAGGCGGAACAACTGGCGAGTGCACCTGACTCACTGATTTTCCTCTCGGTCGTTCCTGTGCCTGAAAACCGTCTAGCAGAGTTCAAGTCCCGGTTGCGCTCAATGGTGCTCGACGTACTTGATGAATTTCAAGATGACTCCACCGACTCGACTCAGCTCAAGAAGGTCGTGTTGGGAATGCACTGATTTAAACCGTAATTGGCGAAAACAATTGACCGATCGAAAGGGCACTCATGAAAACTTTTTTAGCATTCGCAATTCTCACGCTATCCTTGAACGCTCACGCCTCAACTTGGAATTCACGTATCGCTGAGTCCACAGCGATCAGCGCAGCTGTGCAATCTGCCGAAAAATTAACGGGTCGCTCATGTGAGCCGACCGGAATCGAAGAAGTTTCCGAGCAAGAAAGACCTGAGCTGGATCAATTGGGTCTCTCCCAGGCTTTTGTTGTTGGCATAATCTGTGATCATAGCCAGTCGGGATGGCTCGTAGCCGTGACGATGGTTCGGAAACATGGATTTGCGACGTATCGAGCCAGCGCTCCGGAACGGATGTAACACGGAAAAACGCGTGTGATGTTTTGTGGCTCCGAGTTCGCCGGGAGCTGCCTGGTTAAAACTTATATCCGAAGACTCGCTGAATTAAATAAATCAAAACAATGTATCTGCAGCATGGCGCGAGCCCTGCTGCTGAGGGCGGATCAAATCCGCTTAAGGGAGAAAACCAGTAGAAACTAACACTGTAAGTGGTAGCAACATTCCCGGCCGGTCAGAAAAGGTACCGTATCTACTGAGCTTGAACGTAAACTTGCTCGTTTCATGCGATCATTTAGGTAATCTCATTAGAATGAGCTGCGAGCAGCTTTACGCTGACTTATAGAGTAAAAATAGGACTTTGAGCTAAAAGATGTGCTTTGCTGCACCGGAGCGAAATTGCATTTAGCTCCGCCCTAAAATCGATTTACCGATACCACAGGTGCGCTGACATTACAGCTGTTGGCCGCGTTCGTTCCTGGATAGGATCTGACCATCAACGTGCAAGGCGCACTTGAGCATGTGAAGGTACTTAAGCCCGCAGTGATTTGCGCTT
>CALCCV010000080.1 GCA_937900305.1 uncultured Pseudobdellovibrionaceae bacterium
GCCAAAAATGGATGGTTATCAAACGGCCAAGAGGCTTCGTCACGAAGGTTTTGAGGGGCCTATCGTGGCACTCACGGCTCATGCCCGCAATGAAGAGCGCGAACGTTGCTTGGATCTTGGTTTTTCAGAATTTCTCACGAAACCCATTCAAAAAGAAGTCATCAAAGACACACTTCTTCGCGTTTGCTCGGCTCGGGACTTTTTGAGCCTTTGACATGAATATTTCTATTCAAGCGATAGGGGGAGTTCATCGAAGTAAAGAATTTTGAAATCGGCCTGTTCCAGAATCACATTTTCAAAGAGGACCACATTCTCCGTTTCGGTTTGTCGAATCAAGGAGCCTATCAATTGAGTTTGTTGTCGAATCGTCGCGAGATCAATGGGGTCCAACTTAAAAATCATTAGATCCTGCGGGTGATTTAAACGCTCGGATCTGTAAAGCTCATAAACCGCCGGCGGCAGGTTGAGAGACATTAAAATTTGAAAATTGTGGGGTGCCTTGTAGACGATGTGAGAGGCGATCAGTTCCGCTTCACCAAGCAAGATCATCTGGTGTTTTGCGAGGTGGGGATGACCTGCGTGGGTTTGCGCTTGGAGATTTACATCCAAACAAAGCAACGGAAACAAAATCGTGATGAAATTGCGAAATACAAAAAAAGACTTCATGGACATTCCTTGGTTAAATCGTTGAGGGGGAACCTCAAACCCTTTAACTTGTTCAGCTGGGCAGCGAAACTGCAAAGATTGCAGCGTCAGCGCTGCAAAAGATCGCTGGCTTTCAGAATTTCAGCTCCTAATCCGAAAAGGTTAGCCATCGTCAATTGATGAACTCGTTGGGCGCTGAAGAGAATTCCTCCAGGACCCTGGACGTCAAAAAGGGCAGTGCCATCTTCGATCACGTGAACACGCAAATCCATTTCCAATGCGTCTCGCACGGTGGAGTCAATGCAGACGTTCGCTGTAAATCCTGCAACGACGAGTGATTCCACTTCCAATTTTTTTAAAAATTCCGCGAGTTGGGAATTTGACAGTGCGCTCGCCTGTGTTTTTGTCAAACTCAGCTCGTCACCAAGGGGCTCAAGAGACGGCAGAAATTGAAAACCTTCGGCATCAGGATGAAACTCAGATGTAACCTTAGACGATTGATGTCTGACATGAATCACAACCCTGCCTGAGCTTCGCCACAACTTTAAAACGGCTTGAATTTGATTTTCAGCATCGGGATTGTTGCGCGGCCTGGTCATGGATTGCATCACTCGTTGTGTGTTGATCAGTAATAAGGGTGCTTTTAAAAATCTCTCAGCGCTTGCTTTTTTATTCGGCGCCGCAGAGGATTTCAGAAGGTCCTTCATTTGAGAGTGATTCAAACGAGACAAAACATTGATTTTTCGGCCCAATTCAGTCAGTTGCCAACGTCCGCGAATTTTTTCTAAGACGGGATGAGTGTCAGCCAGCTTTTGTAAATTTCTTGAGATCACCGACTTGTCTCGGGCTAGCTGGTCACTCAGATTTGTGAGGCTGTCTGAAGTTTCAAAAGCAAGCAGAAGTTCAAGTTGCTCGGTCGTTAAAGGAAATTGAAGGCGCGATGAACTCACGGCGACCCCGGATTGGCCCACCGCTTGGCGCCTGCCATAATCACGTCGCACACTGGATCCTTGATTTCGGAGTAGGCAACACTGTCGTGAGTGTGAAATCGCGCCAACTCGCGTTTCGTTTTTGCATAAGCCTGGGCGGTGGCCGAATCAAAACGCAAGTAATCGCGAAAGAGCAAAGCATAATCTCGATTCGCATGTCCCCATTTGCGAACATGGATGTTGGAGTGAAAAGGCAGGCTTGCATGGGCGCCGGCCACGAACCATTTCTGCCAGTGCTCATTCGCGTTGTGGTCTCCGGGCGGTTTGTGGTCCTCACGTCGAAAACTAGGGGGAAATCCACCTGCCACCAATATTTCGTCAAATCGATCTTTCAATTCATCGCTCAGGTCTTTAATGGTGATTTGAACATCAATGCGATCTTTTGCAGCTAGTCCGGGCACAGAAGTCGATCCAATGTGATCAATAGACATAACCCCAGGCAAGTCGAGGGACCTCAGCAGATTCGCGATCTGCTCAAATTGAGCGGGCCATTCAATTTTGTAATCCTCAATTCGCACCTCAGTTTGGGATCGTCGATTCTCAGGATGCACTTTTAGATTTTCGTTGTACCACTGAATGGCACGGTCATAACCATCAAGGTCCGCTCCCGGCGTTTGCAAATGAGCTGCAAGTGAACTCTCTAATGCGGCTTCATCAAGTCGATGGGAGTACAGAGAGTGCGCCAAAAAAATTTTTAGCGCGGGATATTTGGAAAAAGCCGTCACGCCTTCTCTGAGAACTTGAATGGACTCCTCATATTTTAAATTGTTTCTGAGCGTGCTGCCATAGCCAACAAAAAAACGCGGCTGTGACTCTGCAGGAAGTTTCGTCCAACCGCACTGGTAGCAGGCGCGATAGCAAGACTCGGCGCTGTTTTCTTCTCCCAAAAAATCATAACAGCAGGCGAGAGAAAACCATGCTTCGACATCATCATCGTGAGTTGTTAAGTAGGCTGTGAGAAGCTCGATGCATTGACGTCGATCTTCCGGTGACGTTGATGCGAAGAGTGTGCGAATCGCAGAATCCATGAATCCTCATTGAGTGAATTGAAATTAAGATCAGTTAGCGATTTTTGTCGAGGACTGTCAATAAATGGTCGGGCCGAGCCATTCATAGAGGAGTTGAAATTTCGTTCGAGCTTCTTGCATCGTCAAAAGCACAGGCTCACCCGTCGCCAAAACGCTTCCGTCAAACACGTCGAAATTGCTCCAGATGACCAAGTGATCTTCGCTCATTCCAGTGATCAAATTTTTCAAATCAATTGTTGGGTTCAAAGTGAAAATGACCTTGCTCAGGGGGATTGGCGGGATTGATATTTTCAGGTGACGTGATATCGACAAATTTCGCTAAACACTCTGCGAGAGCCTGTCGAGACAAGGGTTTGCGAAGATATTCGTCAAACCCGGCGTTGAGGCACCGTTCTCGATCGCCTTTCATCGCATGCGCTGTTAAGGCGATGACCGTGCCGGAATAGCTGATGGCCTTAAGCAACTTCAGCGCTTCAAAGCCATCGAGTTCGGGCATTTGAATGTCCATCAAAACAACGTCAAAGACTTGCTGAATGGCTCGCTGCACTCCATCCGTGCCATTCTCCGCAACCTCGCTGCAGATCCCCATTCGACTCAGATAGGCCGAAATCAGAATTCGATTGTCCGGTGAATCGTCGACGACCAAAACTCGCAAAGGTCGTACAGGAGTGGTCAGTCCCGTCGCGGAGGCGACGGTAGTTAATTCGGTGCGAAGGGGTGACAAGGGAGGGAGCTCTTTGTTTTGAAATTCGACGTCCACGTTAACAATAAATTCGCTGCCAACGCCCAAAGTGCTTTTGCGCAATGACACATCACCACCCAACAGTCGTGCCAATTTGCGAGATAAAAACAACCCCAAACCTGTGCCGCCAAATCGCCGAGTCATTGATTCGTCGGCTTGGGCAAAAGGTTGAAATAGCTTAGTGACCTGTTCGGGAGTCAGGCCAATTCCAGTGTCGCGAATGACAAAAGTGAGCTTCGTGCCATGGCCGCTGCCTTCCATCGCATGGCTATGAACTGCGACGTCGACAGAACCGCGCTCTGTAAACTTGATGGCGTTACCGATGACGTTGATGAGAATTTGGCGCAATCGAAGAGGGTCTGTGATGATTCGATCTGGCACGCCGATATCGAGGCGGAAACGAAGTTGGATGCCCTTTTCAGAGGCCACAACTAAAAGCAACGAGTTCACATCGTCCATCAGTTTGGGAAGAGAAAATCCGACGCGCTCGATTTGAATTCGATCGGACTCAACCTTTGAAAGATCTAAGACTTCGTCGACAATTCTCAAAAGCTGTCGTCCGTTTCTGATAATGGTCGACAAATACTTCAGCTGATCAGGAGATGCGAGTTTGTCGTCGAGACTGAGTTCTGCAAATCCAATCATGGCTCCCAAAGGAGTTCGAATTTCGTGGCTGATGTTAGCTAAAAAAGCGCTCTTCGAACGACTGGCTTCATTTGCCTTGCTGTAAAGTTTTGCGTTTTCAATGGCGAAGGATGCCCGCTTGGCCAAATCTTGAGCGATTGAAATTTCCAAGTTCCCGTACGAAGTTTGGCGACTCGTCGAAACAAAACTGAGGGCTCCGAAAACTTTTCCGTGATAAATCAAGGGAATGATCATTAAAGAGCAATCGCCGAGCGTGACATTGTGACCGATAGACTCTCGCTCTAGAGATACTTTTTTCAAAAGCTGTTCATCGACGTCATGGTAGATTCGAATCTGGCCAGTTCGGATTACAAATTCGATCCCTTCAAGCTCAGCAAGCGCAAGTGTGCGACGTTCTCCACCGTTCATGGGTAGGTGTCGATTGCGTTGGATGTAGTGCTTCGTACTGACGACACGTTCAATGCTTTGATCGGAATCGTCGTAAATATCTACCAAGCAGACATCCGCAAAATTTCGAATCACCACTTTCGCAAACGAACTTAACATAGAGTCGATATCTAAAGATTCGTTGAGGGCTGCACTGGCCTCAGATAAAAACGCCAAGCGGCCGGCACTTTTTTCGGCTTCACTGCGTTCGGCTTGAGCTTTCATCAGTTCGAGTCGCTGGGCTTCGGCCTCTTTTTTTTGAGTGATGTCTTCGGAGATGCCTAATAGAAATCGAGGTTTTCCATATTTATCAAGAATCGGAATTTTTCGAGTGTGCAGGTAACGAGTCCCAGTTTTGGTTTCAATGGGCTCTTCATGAATTTCGAGCATTCGATTTGAATCGAGCACGGCCCGATCTTTGGTTGTAAAAAAATTGGCTTGTTCTTTGGGAAAAAAATCATAGTCTGACTTGCCCATCAGCTCTTGGCGGTCCAATCCCAAAAGCTCTTCGCCTGCCCTGTTGACCCTCACAAATTGCAGACTCTTAGCTTCTTTCACGAAAATCATGTTGGGAATATTTTCTAACATGGAATCTAAATAACTTTCAGATTGGCGCAGTCGCTCGGCATTGACCTCTGCTTCTTGCACCATTCGTGACAGTTCTTGATTGGCTTCGGTTAATTGCCCGGTTCTTTGTGCCACTCGTTCTTCCAGGCGATCTTTGGCTTCGGCCAGAGCCCTTTCGGCATTTTTTCTTTCGGTGATATCGACGATATAAGCCACAATCGAGTTTTCGCCCACCCGTGCGGCTCCGATGATCACTGGCACACGGGTGCCGTCGGCTTTCATGTACTCGATTTCGAAGGCCGGTAGCAAATCAGTTTGCTGAAGAGTGCTCGTCGCCTCAAAGCTACTTTCGAGAAATTCAGGGGGCGTGAAATCCCTCCAATTGACGGTGCCGGCTCTGACTTTCTCGTGGTTAACGCCGAAGAGATTGAGGAAGTACTCGTTGGCGCGGACGATTTGGCCATTGAAATTGCTAAAAACAATTCCAATCATATTAGATTCAAAAATTCGCGACAGCTGTCCTTCACTTTTTCTCAAAGATCTTTCGATTTCTGTGATTTCTTGAAGGGCTCTTTGAGTTTCTCGTTGGGAGGTTCGAAGTCTAGCGCAAATAAAGGTGATCACCATACAATCAGTCATGAATAAAGCAAATCGAATATACCAGTCTGACTGCGCGGCGGGAGTGAGGTCTTTTGTACTGACGAAAACCAAATCAACAAGGGCGAGTGAAAACACAGAAGCTAAAAAACCTTGAATCGCTCCGCCATACCAGGCGCTGATGGAGACGGCCGCGAAGAAAAGCAAAATAGGACTTTCAAACGCAACAAAGTGAAACAATAAAAGTTTGATGAGCATGACAAGCAGGATGGAACCAACCGTCACTAAAAATGGAAACGCCTTTTTCAAGGTGGACCCCCCGATACCAAATCCGAATGGAAGTGATAAAGCCGCCATCAATCTCGCACAGGGCCTGCTAGAATTCAAAATGAAAATGATTCTAAAATTTCATAGATCGGTATCTCGCTTGAGCCGGCGGTTACGACGCTGTTTCGCATGAGTATGGGGGTTTTCAGTTCTTCAGCAGTCATACCGCCGTGTTGACCAAGGTACTGTTTGGCAAAACCGACACCGTTCGCAGCGAGAATAACCATGTCTGGCGAGGATTCTGCGGAAAAATAGGCGCCAGCATTTTCAAATAGTTTGTAAAGATCGCGTTGAGGAGCTTGCAAATCTAAAACTTGCGAACAGGTCACTCGGGACTGGTATCGAATGGCAAAGGAATAAGGCCGACAAGACTGGCCCGGCACCAGCTCCAAAATGTCCAGGCGGTCTTTGAGGTTGAGATGAATTTGGCTGTTGCCAATTCGAGTCAAGACCGCCTGGACATCTGGATTTTGACTCAATGCCTGAGCTAAGGCTAATTTAGCGTTGGCAGACCACCGCTTGGTAAAGTGCAAGGCGGCCATCCTCATTTCGTTGAGAATCAAGGGCGTGGGATGATTTCTAGGAACCAGAGTCTCAATGACATTTTCGATTTCAAAAGTTTTGGAGACTTTTTCGAAACCGTGATCTGACAGCATCAACGTGGTGATCGAACGCTGAGTCGAGTCGTTTTTGTCCAACCAGCGAAGCAGAGGTTGGAGCTGCCGATCCAAATTTTGAAGATAAGACACCGCTTGAGGTGAGTAAGGACCATAGAGATGGCTGACGGCATCAAGGCCGATGAGGTGAATGAAAACAAAACTGGGCCATTGGTCTCGTCCCAGCCGTTCGAAGGCGTGCAGACTTTGTCTCAATGTGTCGGCATCCAGTTTGTCGTAATCTTCGCCAACATATTGCAAGCCCGCACCTATGTTGGTCCTTAAAATCGTCGGTGAGCCAAAGTTAAAGCTGTAAGATAAACTCCAGCTTCGAAGATGCTTTTGGCGCAGTTTTTCAAAAAGTGTTTGGGGTTTCAGAATCTCCTGCAGCTGTGGCATATCGACAGGACTTTCAAAATTTAAGACCTCTGAATCGACCCATTGCACCTTGTTCCCCGACACCGGATGGGCGCCCATTGGTCGCGATGTCAATAAAGAACTGATATTAGGAAATGTCAGAGATGGAAAAACCGAACGCACAGAAAATCGTGTTTCGCCAAAGAAGCTTCGCAGGTTCGGAAGTAATGCTTGCTGGTCCAACTCGTCAAAGACACTGAGTCCAAGGCCATCAATCAACAAAACGACCACCGTCGTGGGTTTTGGACCGGCCAAAGGAGAATTTGAATTCCATTCGTAACTTCGAGAGGTGCGATGAACACACCCAAACTCAAAAGCGATTCCCAAAATAAAAATTAAAAAACAAAAAAGTGTTAGAAAAGATCGAAGGCTTAGACGCATTTGCTCATTCTAGGACAAAGCGGTCAGTTGAGCAAATTTTTGTCGCCTCCTGTTGGCAATGTCGCTACCATTTTTGCATGAAGCAACGACAAATTATTGGTTTAGGAGGTGGCGGTTTTTCGATGGAACCTCACAATCCCCTCTTAGACACCTACATTCTTTCTCAAAGCAAATCGAGTTCTCCTAAAATATGTTTCATTGGAACTGCCAGCGGTGATGCTGAATCTTATATTGATAAGTTTTACAAGAGCTTCGGCTCGCGAAAGTGCATTCCCTCGCACCTCAGCCTTTTCAAAGGGAACATTCATGATATGGCGAACCACATTTCCCAGCAGGATATCATTTTTGTGGGTGGTGGAAACACAAGAAATCTTCTGACGCTTTGGCGCGATTGGGGATTGGATGAGATCTTAAGGCGTGCGTATGAACGTGGAGTGATCATGTCTGGTATCAGTGCGGGATCCATATGTTGGTTTGCCGAAGGCGTGACGGACTCAGTACCCGGAGCTTTGACGTCCCTGCCCTGTTTGGGGTGGTTGCCCGAAAGCAATTGTGTTCACTATGACGGTGAGAAAGAACGCCGCCCCCGGTACCACCAACTTTTGCGTGAAAATCGGATTTCACCGGGAATTGCGGCAGATGATGGTGTGGCTTTGCACTACGTTGACGAGCAGTTGCACAGCTGCGTGTCGTCTCACCCCGAAAAGAGGGCGTATCGCCTCTCGAAATCAGGAGAAGAAATTTCTGAAGAAGTGATTATTCCGCGCTATCTCGGAGGCCACGGTATTTTTGTTCGACGTGCGGCTGAGGCCGATATTGAAGGAATCCACAATGCTCACATGAAATCGATTCAGGAAGTTTGCTCTCGGGATCACACTCCAGAAGAAATCAAAGGCTGGGGGCATCGACCGTTTCGTCCCGGTGAAAGATTGCAGGCGCTCAAACAACATCAACATTACGTTTGGGTTGTTGAATGTGACGGCCAAATCGAGGGTTACGCCTATTTTCAGGTTTTGCAGCATCCACCGAAGCCGGCGTCAGCCCTATCGATGGACGGCGCGCGCATCGAAGTGCCAAGGGCGACTGGCCATCTTCTCGGACTTTATTTAACGCCAAAAATTTTAGGCAAAGGATTTGGCAAAGCGCTTTTCGAAGAGGTTCTGTTGGCGGCAAAAGATGAAAATGTTCGATTCATTTCACTTGAGTCCACTCTGACCGCACAGGGATTTTATTCGTCTCGCGGGTTTCGAGCAACCGAGTCGATTGTGACTGTTAAAATTGGTGGTAGTGATGTGAGATGCCAACCCATGAGGATGGAGCTTTAGTATGAGAGAACTTCTTGAAAAAAAAGGACTTTTAATTGCCGTCGGAGTTATCTTTCTAGTCGCTATTGCGATTGTCGTCGTATGGTTTGCAAAAGGCCATCGAGAGACAGAAGTGGTCGCGGTCGAAGGAAGTTACGAGGCGACGCCCATCGAGTCACTTCCACCGGAGAAACCACCCGAGCCAGAATCCTGCACGGTTATTCGAAGCAACCCATCTCAATCGGCGATCCTCGATACCTGGAACGGAATCTTAAAATCTGAAGGCGATAAGTCTGGTCCATTGAATCGGTTGCTGAGTGAAGGTCCCGGAGTTTTCTTAGACCTCAGCGAGAAAGTTGGCGAAATCTCATTTCAGAATGAAAGTCCTTGTGCGCCGATCTATAGCACGCTTTCAAAAAAAATATCGTCGGCGGGCGACCCAGTTTTGGAAATCGACAAGACTGGGCGAACGATTGGCAAGTGGCAGATTCCTTTCGAAAGCGAAGTGGTCGGTATTCGTGGTGGAGATCTGTTTGTGAAAGTGCAATTGCAAGAATTTTGCACCGACTGCTACACAAAGGGAACTTGTGAACAAAAAACGATGCTGCTGAAAGTGGGCGACAAGGGAGATCTGTCATTTTTGGCCGCTGCCGAAAATGCTTCTCAGCTGACATTTCAAGATTGCCCGAAAAACATCGAGAGCAAATCAGAGTTCAACCTCTGCCTCACGCTTCCCGATGATTCGCAGAAAAAAGAACGATGGCTGGTTGTGCAAGGGCCTTGCACTTAAAAAACTGGCGGACTTGTTAACAAGTCCGCCAGTTTTGAAATTTTAAGCGGCGGCAGACTGTTTTTGCAACAGACCCATGCTGATAAATCCACCAACGCTGATGGACCAAACGTGTTCTTTTACGGCAATCTCTCCGGCATTCAGTTTAATTTTCGGAAATGTTCCGTTTTGAAAGTGAGTGACAAACTCTGCCTCAGGACAATGCCGAACGGTCTTCATCAAGAGCGAAAAATGAGTTTCACTCAGACGCCCCTGGACCAGCATTTTTCGCAAATTTCCTTCGGAAGTTTGCTTTAAAAAACTATAGAGCGTCGAGATCTCTTCAGACGTGTACATGGTCTTCTCCCTTTTTTCCCGGTTGCAACTGATGAGGCTTATCTTTTTTATCGATGACTAAGGTCCCTATCGGAAAAAAGTCTAGGAAGTGAAGGTAGGGGCGGGTCTGAAGTGAATTATTTTTTCCATGTCGTTTCAAAATGGTACATGGGCTGGGCTCATCGATTCAGCTTGATGCGCGCCGGTCCGATTGCGGGCAGCTTGACCATTTCGTTCCACCGCAGTGAACTGGCACTTCAGGGGGACATCTTGAAAATTTTAGTGATCGGTGGCAATCGGTTTTTTGAAATGACAGTGGCCCTGTTTTTTTGCGGGGCATTTGCTTTTACATCGCAAAATGCATTCGCGTTGAAGAGCGAATCAAAGGTGTTTGAAAGTTTCGACGGTTTTCCGCTCGACGGCGTGATCGAATGGCCCGAGACTGCGGATCGATCGTTGGTGAACAGGGTTCTGGTTTTCATTCATGGTTCGGGCGCGCAAAGCATGGACGAAGACCTATCGGCAATTTCAACTCCCAAAGGCGTTAATAATCCCTTCTTCAAGATTTTGTCGGCGGCAGTGGTCAATCAAGGTTGGGGAACGCTGCGATACAACAAACGCAGTTTTCAGTTCCAGGAAAAAATTGCTGCCACCCCTGAAATAAAAAAGGCTAAGCATTTTCTTAAATTTCAAAAAAAACCTCTCGAGCATTTCATTCGTGATGCGATGTCGATGGCCCTGGCTGCAAAAAGAGAATTTCCGGCTGCAGAAGTTTATGTTCTTGGCCACAGCGAAGGTTCCACCGTCGCTTTGCAAGCCTCTCGCCGCCAACCTCAGATTAAGGGACATGTCTTGATAGGCTTTTCAAACGAAAGTTTGAATACTTTGCTGCTCGAGCAGACGGTGTATCGACCCTTGCATTTGTTCACAAGTTTAGACAAGGATTTAAATGAAGTTCTGGATGTGAGTGAACTGGGTGGCAAAGATGAAATCTCAAAGTCTCTTCGCGACCAAATGAAAATTCTTGATCTGGATGAAGATAAAAAACTTTCGATGGATGAGTTCAAAGCTGGGAACTATAGTAATTTGGTAGCCAAGTCCGACCTCATAGGCGCGGATTATCAGCAAGAAGAGGCAAAACTTCCCAGACCCTCCGAAATTCTGCGAGAAACCTCCAAAAAAACTCTCTTTTTACAAGGAACATACGACAATCAAACGCCAGTTTATTTCACCAAAGCTGTGGATTTGGTCAACCGAACATCGTGGAAAAAAAAGGAACTTAGGTTTGTTTATTTCGAAAAAGCCGGTCACACACTGGATTTGCGTGATAGCAGCAATGATCTCAAATTTCGAGTTCTGGGAAAAGAAACATTAGCTCGAGTTGGTAGCGAAATTCAGACATTCTTTCAAGAGCCTTAGCTTAGATATTACATCTTAGAGGAACATCATGAAGACAGAACGAGTGACTGCGTTGATGGGGGCTTTGCTCACGGTCGGATTTATTGCGACCGCCCACTACTATTACGAATACCGAAAAGTTCCTGAAACAGCGAGAAAGCCGAATCGACTGTTTGATGTTCTGGAGGTTTTAGATCTCCGTTTCAATGACATCAAATACAAGCTTAAGGCCATCGAAAAATCGGAAGCTCCGGTGGTTTTGATTGCTATTGATGATGATTCGATTCGTGAGGTCGGGCGATTCCCTTGGGACAGAGATATCGTCGGACAAATCACAGAACGGGCCATTGGACTTGGTGCTTCGGCCGTTGCATTCGACGTCATCAATTCCGAACCTCAGAAAGGCCTCCCTGAGGCTGATCAGGCTTTTAAAGCAGTGATTGAAAAGTACCCTGACAAAATAGTTCTTGGTACCTTCAGTGAAACGGCCTTTGATTCAGATCCGTACAAAGATTATTGTGTGACTGAAGCCTTTCTCGCCAACGGCGGTGATCAATTGGTCAAACTCAATCCTAGCTTCGTGGTCGATGACATCTCGGGAGTTTACGACAATCTCGAATGGAACAATCTCTTTAAAGTTCTATTTTTCAATCAACGTGAAATCACCAAAGTGGAAGTCTTGAAGAGCCTTGAAAAGCAAAACGAAGGTGCCCTTTCGGCCTACCAAAAAAATTACTTAGCCAGTATTCAAGGAAAATCTCTCTTTGAATACTGCAAGACCTGGCTCACGAAAGAAGACTTCTTTTTGCAAAATGAAGATATTCGTAAAAAAATATTGCCGCTGTACCAAGAGATGTTTAGCAAAGAAAAAGGATTGGCAGGGATTGACACGATTGCCAATATCAAAAAATTTAAAACAGCAATTCTTGAGCATCCGATTCCTCAATACGGCGAATGGACCTCCAACATTCCAGAATTTCAGGTTCCGGCCTCCTACACCGCGAGTTTCATCGCACATCTCGATCCAGATGGGTACGTTCGTCGCTATCCTCTTTTTTTTCGGTCAGGAAATCGTCTGGGAAGCAGCTACATACCGTCTCTCGCCTTACAGACCTACCTAGTTGCCAAAGGATACCGGGCAGATGTGCGAATTGAAAAGTTGCCAAATTCTGATCGCATCAAAGGAATCACGGAATTCAAAATTGTCGATCCTGCCAAAGAGCCGGAGGAAACAGTCATAAATCTTCCCGTCGATTCGATGGGACGTTTGATTTTAAATTATTATGGCAAACAGATGTCCCTGCCGTATGTTTCTGCCAAAGAACTTCTGAACGATAGCACAAAGCTGAAAGTTCGCCGGAGCGTTGAAGACCGTTCGACGAGTCAAATTCGCATCGAAGAAACCGTGGTTGATAAAAAGGAATTCTTTAAAGGTCGCGCAGCCATGGTCGGAGCCACGGCCATTGCACTTTATGACTTGCGTAATACACCAATTGAAGCCAATTACCCCGGACCAGAAATTCATCTGACGATGTTGGCAAATCTTCTAGATCAGGTTTTTGTGCGAACGCTGCCAAACGAACAGATGATTTTCGCGGTTCTGATGGCCGTCTTAGGATTGGCGACATCGGTTTTTTGGGCTTATGCCGGAGCTCTCGGATCGCTGTTGGTATTTTTGATTTTGGGTGGCGTTTTAATTGGAGTCGACACCTATCTTTTTTTCTCTCAAAAAATCGTCACCTCGAGTATTTTTATTCTGCTCTTGATTGCGGGAATTTATTTCTTCATCACCATTTTCAAATACTTCTCTGAAGAAGCAAAAAAGAAAGAAATCAAATCGACGTTCTCTAAATACGTCTCTCCGGCCGTTGTCGATGAATTGTTGAAGTCAGCCGAAAATTTAAAACTCGGTGGACGCAAGCAGGTGATGACCGTTTTTTTCTCGGACGTGCGTGGTTTTACGACCATCTCTGAGAAGCTGTCACCCACGGATCTTTCAAAACTTCTCAATCGCTACCTCACTCCCATGACAGAGCTCGTGTTCAAAAACACCGGGACATTGGACAAATACATGGGTGATGCGATCATGGCCTTTTTTGGAGCACCGATTTTGAATCCTCAACATCCTCACCAGGCCTGTCGTTGCGCACTCCAAAATCTGGTGAAACTCAAAGAAATTAACGACGAGTTCAGGGCGGAAAACCTTCCAGAAATTGATATCGGAATCGGAATCAACACGGGCGAAATGAGTGTGGGCAACATGGGCTCTAATATCGTTCAGAACTATACGGTCATGGGAGATTCGGTAAATCTAGCATCCCGCCTTGAAGGCATTAACAAAACTTACGGCACTCGCATCATTATCAGTGAATTCACTCAAAAACTCGTCAGCGACACTTTCGTTACCCGCGAAGTGGATCGAGTCAAAGTGAAGGGAAAGCTAGAACCAGTGCGAATTTTTGAATTGGTTTCGGAGGGCGCGGCTACGCCAGATCAAGAAAAATGGATCACCGCTTTCACAACGGCCTACTCGCAATATCATCAACGAAAATTTGCGGAGGCCATCGAGACATTCTCGAATTGCATCCGATTGCGATCAGGTGATCCCGTTTCAGATCTCTATATCGAAAGGTGCAATGACTTTATCGCTGAACCGCCGCCAGAGGACTGGGACGGAGTTTACGAATCCAAAACAAAATAGCGTCCGGTAAATCAATCTGGCATCGAACTATTCGCGGCTGAAAGCGCCTGTGTAAGTGAGGCCGATGGCCGCAACGATTTTGTCGTATTGGTAGGTCGCGATTGTTGACTCGTTTTGATTGTATTGTAGGGACCAAGACAAACTGAATTTTTTGGCGAGATCGTGCAATTG
>CALCCV010000081.1 GCA_937900305.1 uncultured Pseudobdellovibrionaceae bacterium
GATCTGTCTGAGTGGGCAATCGCAATTTTCGCAAGTGAAACACGTCTTGCTCAATCCAAACTCCAGGTTGTCCCGCATTTTCAGGCTGAGTTTTGCGTCCAAAGTGGTAGCTAACAACTCCGCCCGAACGACCGAGAGAAACAAACTCCGCAGGCGTGTAAACAAAAACTTTGTTTTTTTGTTGGTGCGTTTTGAAATTCAAAAAACCCTCGGGAACCATTTGATTTTGGACCATCAATTGTCCCAAAAAATCGGAAGACCGACCTAAGAACCACTTTTCAAAAAAATCAGCGGGGATTTTGGTGGTCTTCGACCCTTGATCACCCGTTGACCAAAGTTTTTGGCCATCTTTGTACAGCAAATCAAAACGAAATCGATCTTTCAACTCCTGTTGGCCAATCACCGAAACTTTCATGAAGTTGGGAGACTCAATGCTCCAAATTTCTCGAACCATGAATGACTGAGTTGGAGCATTGATAACGGCTTCAACCGTCATTTCGATTGGCGACGCCTCTTGATTTTCGGCCCATCGACTCAAGATCATGCGCGCTGGGGGAATATAGGCCAAGACCGGAAGTGCCAGGACCATCGTCGAGAGAAATGAGCCAATTTTAACAGCTGTCTTCATAGTTCATACTTTCCAAATGTCCCAGAATTAGACAAGGAAAATGAAGAATGACTCAACATGAATTCTCTTTCGACAAAATCTTTGCCAGAACTGAGACTGTGCTAGAATGAATCTATGAGCCGAGTGGGAAAATCAATCAAGGTGCGATGGAAATGGCTTGCCTTTTACGGCAGCTTTATCGTTATTGTTTTTCAGTTTCAAAATTGTGGTAAAACGGGCTTTGAAAATAAAGGCCTCGGAGCCAGTGGCAAGTTAGAAACGGCCAGCAATGTGACTCCATTTGCCTATGACCCGTCGGTTGACACAATTTCTTATGACTCATGTTTTGGCACCAACGTTCTTTCTTCTTCCTCCCACTTTACTATTAAAGCCGGTGCTTACGACAAAGGTGGCGTTGGCCTGACTCAAAGTTACATGAGCCATGCCCTCGATGTCTTGAAACCAGAGTACCCAAACAGCGAAGTGACGGTTGAACAATTGAAGCGCTACACGGCCGCAAGTGACACCAACAAAGGTGCACAAATTCAGATGGCGATTCGGGCCAAAAGCAATCCAGACATGCTTCTCGCTGTGTCCGCTGACGGCGCCGTTGAAGGAGCCGATTTCGTGAGTGTCATGGGCTCGCTCACAAACGACACATGGATGCATTCCATCTTTTCGCTTTCTGCTGAACGAACCAGCTTGAGTCTTCCCACCAAACACTTTCCTTTGGCAGAAGGCGGCTCTGACTTGTTGGAAGGAGCCCTACGCATGCAGGAGTCTGACATTGCGGCCTCCACCATTCGAGACTACCTCAGCGGCAGCAAGAGCTTCTTGTTTTCTCTGACGTTCACTGCTTCTGGAACCGACGAGGCCGTCGGGGAACCTTATGAGGCTCGCAAAACCTCAGACTTAAAAGCTTTCGGCCGCGGATACAAATTGTCGTTTGCAACCATTGGCAATTTGGCGGAAGCGCAAAGGCCCAAATATCATATCGGCCAAGTCCCGAAACCCAACGTTCCGCCCAACTTGTTAGCCACCGTTGCCGAATTTGATTTGCAAAATCCCGCTCAGCAACTGCGTACAACTTGGGATTGTCCAGGTGAATTGAAATTGGTTGTCATTGACGAGGCTCACCTCGCCACCAATCCAGATCTTTGCCCTGAAATGGACTTCGTAACTCCGAGTGAAGCCTTGAACTCAACGGATTTAAATTTTCTCGCCATTGCCCGACGCCACCTTCGGCCGAACGAGTGGCGAATCAATATCAAAAAAGGTTGCGCCGTGCCTCTTGGTGGAGATCTGAATCGTTGCTACTCTGAACAGAGCGGCAATCAAGCCGACACACAATACTCCGCCGCCGAAAATTGCTATTCGTATGTAAATAAGGATTTCGCGCTCAGCCGAGTTTGCGCGAACTACATCAGTATCTGCATGCGCTTGAATTGAGAGCGCATAGTCAAAATGAATACACATCCTAGATCTCTGATCAATCTAGTCCTATCCTAAAGCAGGCATGGCTGCGCCATTTATTAGGCTGCCTATGTTCACTCATCGGGAGGACTGCATGACTAGATCCGTGACTAGATCAATGATGGCGATCGGTTTTTTAGTTTTGAGCCTAGTCGCAATTTTGCCAACACAGGCTGCCCCCGTCGAATGCTGCGCCATTTCGCGCGGATCAGGCGGAGCCAGTATCGCGACGGCCGAACCAAGCGACTCGGTATTTGCCAATCCGGCAGCGATCAACCAAGTGAAAAACAGCTACATTCTCTCAAGTTTTTTCATCAACCAAATGACACTGGGACTGTTCGATAACAATCGCGACAGCTTATTTCCTGCAGGTCTAACATTTGCACAGTACAAAAAAGAAGAAGACGCCCTTTTCCAAAAGGAAAACACTCTGAGTTTAACAATGGGTGCGGTTTTCAAACGCCGATTTCAATTTGGCCTCACTGTTAAGAACGAACAGTATCTTCAACTCGACAAACGCCACGCCAATATCGCCGCCGACGCAGGAGTTTTATTTATTCCATCTGCCAAATTTGGCATCGGCATCACGTCTTACAACTTCTACAACGCGCCCGAAAAGGAGATCGAGGATCTTGTGGGAGCGCAGAGCTGGGGAGCGGGTCTAAACTACTACTACGGAAACTTTTTAAAGCTGAAATTGGACTACCGGCCCGTCGAAGACTTTCGCACGGAGGGCTCTTTTGTTATGGCTGGACTTGAAACTCAAACAGTGAGTTTTATGGCCTTTCGGGTTGGCTATTCCTATTTGGTGAAAGACGGCGACACGCGCACATTCCCCTATGACCGAAAGTATTCCTTTGGAATGGGATTTCTCGGTCCTCGATTTCATATCAACTACGCTTTCGAAGACGAAAAACCAACCAACGAATCTCTCCATACGATTGACTTGGGAATCCCATTTTGATAGCTGACTAGATTCTGATTGAAGTCGCGACCGGCAAAGGAGCCCTACACATGGCATCAAAAACAAGCAAACTCGAGACCATCCGCAAACGAAAAGCGTCAAAGGCAGGCTCTAAACGCAAGGCAGCCCTGAGAAATCAAGGCACCACGGTTTCACCAAAGGTGCTCTTCGGAGACAAATAGCATTTTTATAAAATGTCCTCTGAGATGACGGACCCTTTTGAGGGTGGCTCAGAGGTACAGGGCTCCTGTCTAAAAGAACTCCAGTTTAATAATCTGCGTTTTCGCCCACTTTTCGACGACTCAAAGGGGAAATCTCTTGGGCGTCACCCTTTAAAGACCAATTGAACGGAACTTCAACCCAACCTTGTTGACCAGGATAAAATCGCCATTTGGTCAAAGCTGCGAACGCTTTTTTGTCCAAACCGCGAAAGCCGGTTCTTTGCACGATTTTGATATCGGTAGGAAGGCCTTCGGGCGTTATATACGCATGAAAAATAACGACACCTTCATGGCGATTGAGCCTCTCCTCTATATCATAGTGAGGTGCAGGGTTTCCAGGCATCTGTTGAAGCTGTGAAAGACTCCGCACAAAGCCATTGCCCGCATCTGTACCGCCACCGCCGTCCCCGGGAGCCGAGTTTTTAAAGGCCGAACCTTGAGCTACCGATTCTCCCTGGCTGACCGCCTGAGGCGCTGGATCTTCGTGAAAACCAGTGTTCTTTAGAGCATCCTGGGCCGCCGCCAGCGACTGTTTCACTTCATCTTCTGAAGGCGGTGGCGAAGTTTCCCGATCCTGCTTCGAATTTGCATTCATCGTTGCCATCGCCTCCTGAGGCAAATCTGTTTTTGCAAGCTTCTGAGCGGCCATTTCGTCACGGGCATCCGCAGTGGCTTTATCGAAGTCCGCTTGAGCCGCGGCAATCATCGCTGCCGTGTCAGCGTCTTCCGAAACCTCTGGTTCAAGAATTTTTGCGACTTTCGCAGGCGCTTTTGCGACTTGAGGTTTTATTTGCGCCACTGTGGGCTTCGCCGCCTTTACGGGTTTTACAGACGGAATCTCGGCCGCAGTGGTTTCGATCTTTGGCTCTGCTTTTGGAGTCTCCACTATCGGCTGGGCCACCTCCACGGGCTTCGGCGCCTCTTCTTTTGCGACGACAGGAGTTGGGACAGGCGGAACTTTTACGACCTCTACATTGTCCGTTTCTGGGTTGCCATCTGGCGAGCCGGCCTGAGCCTGCTCCCAAGCGGCACTTTCAGACGGCGCAGCTTCGCCCATTTTGGTGGTTTCGCCGGTGACTAAACCTTGGCCACCACCTTCACCATAAAAAGCCACTTCGATCACTTCCTGTTCCGGTTGATCCATTGTCAGCTGCAAAACGTAAGCAATCAAAAGTGTGTGAATAATGATTGATGAAATCATCCCAAAAGAAAGTCGGCTTCGAATGTCGATCATAAATTTCTCCCAGGTTGCGCGACTGGTGAATGCTTCTGTCTTGTGCCGCCTGGAAAGATATATACAAATTTAAAGCCAGATATAAAGCTCACTCGAACCCTTAGAGCCCTCAGAGCTTGAAATAATTTCTGGAAGTGAACTTAAGATTGTCACTAAAAACATTCGGTCTATTTCGTTTATAATACATATCCGTGGCAGGAAGAATGGACCTTACTCGGGGAGAAGGCCTTCGGGCACACGATCTTCACGGATCGCTTGAGCCAGAATTTTATGTTCGTCTTTGCCAATCCAATCTTTGGCTTCGGCCCAAGGGAGTGGATCTGGATTCAATATTTTTTCAACTCTCAGCGCTTGAACACGTTGAGATTTTTCGGTTAGTTTGTCGCGATCCAAACGTCCCTGCGCAACGGCTTCGATCAAAGATTCGATCGCAATTTGAGGAGATGTCGGTTCATTGCAATACAGCAACAGATCAGCTCCAGCTGCAATGGCACGCACAGGAATTTCGGCCCGCTCGTAATGTTTGGTCAGCGCTTGCATATCGAGGTCGTCAGTGACAATGACGCCACGAAAGCGCATCGACTCACGCAATATCTTTTGCAGAAATACTTCAGAAAAGGTCACAGGATTGTCTGCATCAATTTTTGGAAATAAAATGTGACTGGTCATGATCATATCACAGCGAGCTTTGGCAGAGCGCTTAAATGGAATGAGCTCGGCAGCCTCAAGCCGAGTCAGATCGGTGTCGATTTCTTTCGGCAAATCGAAATGACTGTCGAGAAAGGTATTGCCGTGACCTGGGAAATGTTTTGCGCAACTGAGAACCTGACTTTTGAAGTACCCGCGCACCAGTGCCGAGGCGTGCTTCGCCACCTGTTCGGGATCTGAACCAAGAGATCGATCCCCAATCACCGAATTTTTTGGATTGGTCAAAATATCCGCGCAAGGTGCAAAGTTTAGATTAATACCTACGGCACGCAACTCTTGACCCATCATCAGTGCAAATTGAAAAGTCAAAACCGAATTGTCAATTCGGCCAAGGTGAGCCGGGGCCGGCCAAAGAGTGAACGGTTCTTTCAAACGATGAACTCGCCCCCCCTCCATATCAACTCCGATAAAGAGTGGCGCTTTTGAAGATGTTTTTGATCGCAACGATTGAATGTCCTGGCAAAGATTGTGGATCTGTTTGGGTTCCTTGCAATTGCGAGCAAAAAGAACGACCCCCGCAATTTCATGATCGACAATAAACTTTCGCTCGTCCGCCGACAGTGTTTCGCCGGCAATTCCGATCATCATCAACGAGCCAATTAATTTTTTCATTGGCCCTCTTTAGGCGGTGGAGACTGGGCCGGCGCAGATGCAGGTTGCGATTCTTTTTTGAGGTGAATCCCTTGCCCAGCTGGAACATTTGCACCTTTGTCAATCGGCCCGGGCGGGGCGCCTAAGATGTCGGTGGACCTCAACTCCACAGGCTTAATCGATTGCGAAAGTGTATTCTTAGTGCCCACCGGAACTTCGCCGAAAAGCTCTTTTAAAATGGGAACGGTCAAACCAAAATCGGCGGTTGCATCGTTAGGTTTGGCTACAAGTTCTACTTTCAAGCCCTGACTCAAAGATTCGAGTAAAAAAACTTCACCCCGGTCGGTCACGTAGCTATCAAAGGTGCTGCCCTTAAAGGTGTTCGCAATTTTAAAAACATTAAAGCCATTTCGTTTTTCAATGGCCCCAACTTTAGCGTCCCCATCCTCATAAACCTTGGCGTCTTCTTCGGCGATGGCCTTGTATTTAAACGGAACGCCCGTCTGAATTCCTGTTTTGCTTTTCAACATCATGTACACCAAGAAGGAACTTAAAAATGTTCCCTCTTTGAGTTTAGTTTCAACGGTCTTCTTTTTGCCGTTCTCAAGAATCGCCGCAGAAAACTGATTGCCACGAAAACGACCTTGGATGCTTTTCGTCGTTTTTCCACTGACAAAATTGTAGTCGTAGGACACCGGTGCGAAATTGTCTTTGGCGACGGCACGGGTGGTCTCGGTCGCCGTTGTTCCATTCGAATTTATTTTCATAAACGTGATCACACGAAACTCTTTCGATTTTGTATCAAAAGAATAGCGGGCGACGATATACCCAATGTGTTCAGTGGAAGAAATGACTTTCGAATAACCTTCAAACAAAATCGTCTCGGATTGAGCGCGCGTCTGAATAGAAGCAAAAGAAAAAAGGAACGCGACGACAATCCATTTCATAAAACTTCCTACTTTTTGCAGTTGAAAAACCCGATTTAAGTCTCACGCTTCTGAAGTTTGATGTCAAATCTTCGGCCTCTCCTGGACTTAGTGTTGGGCGCTAGTGCGAGAGTGCTCAAATCTCAACAAAAACTCTGTAGAATATAATTTGATGAAGCTGTTTCAAATTATTTTGCGATGCTTTCGGTATCCCAATCGCTCGCCTGGCTCTGCGCAACTTGGCCAAATGGCGATCTTTGTTGCATTAATTTTTCAGGTGCTCTTCGTTTTATTTGCGATGGTCGTCAACGTCGGACTGCTCGTTCATCACAAAATCAATTTGCAAAACTCCGTGGATCTCGCGGCTTACTACGGAGCGATGAAACAAGCCGAGATGTTAAACACCATGGCTCACGTTAACTATCAGCTGCGCCAATCTTGGAAGCTGCTCGTTTGGCGCTACCGAGTCATCGGGATGTCCGGTGACACCGTCGTGAATCCCTATGATTGGGGCAATCAGTCCTTTCGTGTCGAGACCGACGAAGTCCCCGGCGGACTTAGCGTCAACAACCAGCAATATTATGACCTTCCAGCGTTTTGCATTGGCTATCTTCCGTTTGCTGAGACTCCAAAAAATCAAAGTCTTTGTAAAACGATTTCCAATTTGGCCCGCACTGAACTCTTTAAACCACCCGGAGTTTCAGGAATTTTTCCAGGAATTGAAATTTTAAAGCAACTCGACGATCGAATTTCCCAAGCCCTCGACAAGGCTTTCGATAGCGTCAGTTACGTCGGAGCGGTGAACTACATGAAGCTAGCCGATTTTATTATTTCATATAAGCTCGATGTTCATGTTCGAAAAAGTTTGCTTCTGAGATTAATGAAAAAATTTTCAGAATCTGACACCGATTTTTTCGATATCGATGGTGAGTCCTCCCGCCAAGGTGCCTTCAAGACTTTGCAAAAAAATCTTACAGGCCCTAACAAGGACGGACTGAAAGAAGCTGACTTTCAATATCTAAATGGTTTGGGTATCGAAGCCTGTAGCTCTCGGGGGGTGGGCGATACGGAACCCGCCAAGTGGGCTAAAGAAATAAAAATTGCACCAGTTTTTCGTTACAGCGATTTTCAAGTCGATGGCAATGCCTTTGAAACCAAGGCCCAAACCATGGACGTGCTGCCCTTTCACACTTCGAATGCGCCTCCGGTCAGCGCCGATGTTCAGCAACAAATTCAATCTCGCTCGCAAGTTTTGGCCATTGATTTTGACGACGCCAATTTTTTATTCGCTTTCACGTTGGGTTTCGAAAAAAATCCGTGGTGCATGGCTTACGTTGGAGTTTCGGCCAAAACCACTCCGGCGATTCCTTTTTCACCGTTTGGTAATATCACCCTCGAAGCTCGTGCCTTCGCCAAACCTTTCGGTGGCCGATTTGGTCCTTGGTACCGAGATCAGTGGGGACCCGGCGATGTGGAAACCAAG
>CALCCV010000082.1 GCA_937900305.1 uncultured Pseudobdellovibrionaceae bacterium
AGGTCGCAGTGATTTAGTTTTCCTCCAATTTTGTTCAATTAAGTTCTCCGATATGCTTTCAATCTTTTCCTCTGCCATTAGCTTCTCTAGATATTTATCAGACTCGAAATCAAAGTGCCTGAAGGTTCAGATTGGACTGACTTGTACAAGCTGATTCCGGTGTTTCTGAGTTATGTTTTGAGTTTTATATATATATAGGTATCTACTGTATAACCATTACCATTTAACTATATTTTCAACAATGTATATACATATATAGGTACAAAATTAAACAATATACAAAAATAAACAAAAATTCTTTTGGCAAAAAGAAGAGCTTATGAACAACAAGTTAAAGTACAAATCAAAAGCAACTAAAGCACATTTTAAAATTTTGGAGAACACTGCGAAAGATATTTTAAAAACGAAAGGTAACTGATGAAAAACAAAGCCGCAAAGTCCTACCCAGATCGCATCAACTTAAACTCGGCTCTGAGTGAAAGAGTACAGGCATGGCAAAAGCAGATCGAATCTTCTTTTAAGGGTGCCCTGAAACTTGGTCGCTCCGAACTTGTTAATTTCGTCCTCGGCGAGGTTCAACGTGAGCTGCCCCAATCGCTGCTCCTTAAGGTCTTTAATGAACACTTCGATGAAATCCGTTTTCTGACCTGGGCAAAGTCACAGATCTTGAGTGCAAAGAGATCCGGGAATTCCATTACGTTGGCAGAGCTTCGAGCAGGACTACTCTCCAGTATTTCAAATGAAGAGTCTGCGAAAGTCGCTCGTAAGCGCATTAAGAAAGCCATGATCGAATCTCGCGCTGATACTTCTGATCTGGCGCCTCAATCTTTAGATAGCAACACGGCCCCACAGGGGGCCGCTCAATGAAGAAAAAGGCCAAGCCAAAGCGTAAAAATAAAGTCGATTATGACTTACTTAATACTGAAGTTGTGTCGGCTCCAATCCCGCGCCCAGTCTATGATTTACGAATGGAGCTACTTGTAAAAGCGCTGCTTTCCATTGACGAAATTCTGTTTAGATACGAGAATGAAAATGAGTTCAAAGCCTCGGAGGCCGCATGAATCGGGTGGGAATTTACTTAAGAGTTTCAACTGAAGAACAAGCCCGAATCCAAGAAGGAAGTCTTGTTTCTCAAAGAAAACGTCTTGAGGAATTTGTTGAAAATCAAAATCGCCGTGAGCCTTCCTGGGGATCAATTGTTGAAGTTTACTGTGATGAAGCCAAGTCCGCAAAGGATATGAATCGGCCTGAGTTCCAGAGAATGATTTCTGATATTCAGATGGGTCGAATCAACCTTGTCTTAGCAACCGAGCTTTCAAGGCTTTCTCGTTCGCTAAAAGATTTCTGCGAACTCTGGGAGTTTTTTAAAACTCACAAGATCAAAATGATCACGCTCCGAGATAATTTCGACACAACAACCGCCGCAGGCGAACTCATGCTCTTTAATATGGTGGGGTTTGCGCAGTTTGAACGAAAGCAGACTTCCGAGAGATTAACCGCCAATTTTAAAAGTCGAGCGCAGCGTGGTCTTTGGAATGGTGGGCAGGTTCCTCTTGGCTTTGATCGCAATCCCTCAAATCCGGGAACGTTGGTGCCAAATGAAACTGAAAGCAATCACGTTCGAATTTTGTTTAAGACATTTCTGGATACAGGATCTCTGCGGCAAACCTGTCTGACCCTCTCCAAAATGGGAATCAAAACTAAATCCTATGTGAATCGTTCTGGTAAAGCCGTTGGGGGAAATCACTTCACGGTTCAGAGCCTGCATCACCTTTTAACGAATGCGACCTTCATTGGTGTCAGGGAAATGAATAAAAAGCGCGGAGATCTCACGCAAGTGCCGGCAACTTGGCCCGCGATCATTGATCGAGAGACCTTTTTGGCGGTGCAAGAAAGGTTAGAAAAAAATAAGAGCCAGTACAAACCCAATGACTGGAAGTCTTACCCGTATCCTCTCACAGGTCTACTTATTTGCGGTGATTGTGGAAAGACCCTCTGTGGGGCTTCGGCTCACGGTAAAACCCAACGCCATCACTATTACGATCACCAAAGAACTCTCAAAAGTGATGGCCTAAGCCACACGCACAAATGCCGTATCCAGCGTGTGAGGGCGGAAAAGATTGAAGAGATCGTTTTGGGATCACTTAAGCGCGTTTTATCTGAACCAGGTCGAATCGAAGCAGCCCTACAGACCTTTCATCAGGGAACGGACACACAAAGACCCATACTGACAAAGCGCCTTAAAGGCCTAGAGCAGGAAATCCGCGAGAGTCGCTCAAAGGTAGCAAATCTTGTCAACCGTGTGGCCGAACTTCCCCTGGGAGTGCCGGCAACTCCTTTTTATGATCGCATGGCGGAGCTAAACGCGAAAATTGCAGCTGATGAGTCAGCAAAGATTGAGCTGGAGACACAATTACGAAAGCACCAAGGCTTTTCGGTTACGGGCAAAGATGTCGAGACGCGATTACTTCGGGTCGTAAAGAGGCTTGAGGAGACGCCGAA
>CALCCV010000083.1 GCA_937900305.1 uncultured Pseudobdellovibrionaceae bacterium
CCTCGAGACAATCAAGGAGACTTTGAAAATTGTCGATTACAGCCGCGCCATCTGCATGTTTTATACTGCCAATACCACTCTTCTCACACTCCAAGAAAATATCGACACTGTCACCCCTGCGACTCACAAAGTTCTCGTGAGTCACTTGGCAGGAAATGGTTTAACAGTAGCGGGTCCATTGCCACAGTTACCTGCCAAAGATGTTTTCTCGGCCGAATTGCCGAAATTGCAACTGGATGCAAATGACCCCCAGCACAACCTGATTTTGAGCGCTAAAGCGGAAGTGGATGTTCCTAAAAAACAGGTCAAATTGCAATTGGAAATCAAATTCGTATGCCCTGACGGTGCCATTTGCATTGCCCTTTACAGCCAAGTTAAAGAGATCACTTTGCCATTGCAAACGGTTCAGAAATCCAACTGTGGCGACACTTATGTAGCCCTATCTCCAAATGGCCTCGTGGGTGGAGCTTTCGAAAAAATCACCTTGGTTGATTACTCACAAGCCACTTGCGAACGTTACATTGAAAATGAAATTGAAGTTTCGTACGACTACTCTCAACCTTACCCGCCATTTACGAAATATCAGCACCTGTTTTCAGGTTCAAAAATCGCTCAATAGTTGAAAGACCAACCGCGGGCCGCTCTAAGCCGCGATCTAAACTATCTTCTCAATTAACTTCTTGAGTCCAAAAGATCTTCTAAGAAAAAGGCCGCGAACTCTGCGCGGCCCGCCAGGTTGGCCTTGGCATAAATCGCTAGGGTCTGATTGCGAACCGTGCGCTCAGATGTCTGGCGAACCTCGGCGATCTCTTTTACGCTAAATCCCTTTAACAATAAAAATCCAATTTCTTTTTCGGCGGCACTCATTCGCCAGGCTTCCAATTGCTTCTCGATCTCGTGAACAAGGCCCTGATTCATTCGTTCGGCCTTGGCGCGCCAGATCGACAGTTCTTCGGCGGTTTCAACAACCATCTGATGACTTCGACTGAGTTCTGAATCCACCCGCTTTTGAGTTTTCGCAAACCGACGCCAGACAAATAACACACTCACAATGGCCACGGTGGTGAGCAAGATATCGACTGCAATGTGAGAGGTTGGCGCTTTGTGGGTGAAGTCCATGTGTAAGTCCAAGCCGGCCAGAAGAACCACCATCATCAAAATTCCCAATAAAAAAACCTGCTCTATGCTCATCAGAAAATAAGACTTGGCTGTTCGCGCCACCGCCACCGCCTGTTTTGAACCTGGGTCGCCTGACTCACTTTGGCCTTTACCTGCTGTTCCCATAAGGTCCTCCACCACTCATTTTGCACCATTAGCCCACTTCGGGACGGCCACTAGTACATTTCCACTATTTCCAAATCAATATGCCCGTGGAATGAATGAGAGTCACTCTTGCTCCCTCAAAAAGACTTGGTTCGAAAATGAGCACCTAGAAATGATGGTTTCCCGATGGCAACAGAGAAAATCTTGACACCTGTTTTAGCGCCCTCCCTTCGCAACCAACCATCTGCTCCATATTCGACATGGCGCAATGCTTGGCAGCGACTTTTGACTCCCTTTGCCGCCGCAGCCCGAAGTTTCGGCAAACTCATGGATAATAAAATTGCCAAGGAAAAAGAGGTCTCTGTGTCCCAAACTCCGCAAAAAAGGCCACTTCGATTGCAAAAACGTCGTGTGGATTTGGCCCAGATCCTCAACGAGGTGATGGCCCGCTTTGAAAATCTTTTGTCAGGTGGAGAGGGCCTTAAACTTCAGATCAAGGATGAACTTTTGATTCAAGTTCCGGTCGATCCTTTTTTGATCAGCCAGGCGCTCACCCAGCTTTTGGATGTTCCGAATTCGTTGAACCGAGTTCGGGGCGAAATCCAAATTTGGATCAGCCACCAACAGGCCTTCGCCAAGATCGAAATTCGCAAGGCCACGATGGGCCTTGCGATGCCAGCACAGCCTGAAAACTCCGACCCAGCGGCGGCGCAAAGAGCAAGCCCTGAACACGTCATTTCGGCCCATGGAGGCAGCTGTCAGCGGAGGCTCGAAGCCGGGCAACAGCTCCTCACGATTTTGTTGCCGCTCGTGGATCCAGATTCAATTTTAAATTAAATTTTGAGATTTTGATTTCAATTCGCTCTTCACAAAGACGGCTTTTGACTGCGCAGATGGACAGCCTTTGATTTTCCCCCTCGCCGAATATTGATGTTTACCACCTCAACGAAGATGCTAAATCCCATTGAGAAATAAACGTACCCTTTGGGGATGTGAAAACCGAGTCCCTCGCCCACCAAGACGAGACCAATCATCATCAGAAAACTCAATGCTAAGATTTTGATGGTTGGATGACGTTCGATGAAACCATTGATCACTCCACCAACCGCCAACATCACCGCCAAGGCCACAATGTTTGCAATCACCATGATGGCTATGTGAGGAGTCATACCGACAGCTGTGATCACCGAATCCAAAGAAAAAACGATATCGAGAAGCATGATTTGCACAATGACAGCCGAGAACACCGAGGCCTTTGCACCAGTGCCCGAGCTCTCTTCTTCCCCCTCGAGCTTGTGATGAATTTCCGTCGTGGCTTTGTAAAGTAAAAACAAACCACCCACGATCAGAATCAGCGACTTGCCTGAAACATCCACCCCAAAGGCTGTGAATAGAGTTTCTTTCAGACCCACAATCCAACCGATAAGACCCAATAGACCCATGCGAGTGACAAAGGCTCCTGCCAGTCCCACTTTGCGAGCCCGCTCTCGTTGCTCGGCCGGAAGTTTGCCTGCCAAGATACTGATGAAAATCAAATTGTCGATCCCAAGCACGACTTCCATCGTTGAAAGCATCAGCAAACTCAACCAGGACTCTG
>CALCCV010000084.1 GCA_937900305.1 uncultured Pseudobdellovibrionaceae bacterium
ATCAAGTAATGAGATGTCGCCTTATAGGGGTCATAACATCAACTCTTAGTATTTATGCTTTTGCCTAAGTCTAGCGAAATCAGAATGCACGCTTTCCTAAAGGCTGAGGTAGGAGTGGTCATCTGGTCAGCGTAATTAAAATCCCTCTGTGTCGCCATCAATCACATGTCCCTTCCCAGGACTCTGCTTTCGTAAAAGCAATCTGCAAGTTGCTGCTCTTCGCATGTCGATTAATAAATTCCGAGCGATCTTTATCTAAGGTTTCGCACTTTGATTTTTTCAGTCCGTTCTTGATTTGCATTGTCTGCTCTTGATCAGAAACGCCAATTTCGCCCGCCCAATGATTACACTGAACAGTTCGGAGGACAATTGGTTCAGTTCCTGCGGGAAGTCCTTTCGCTTGGGATCTGGCAAAATCCTCATCGGTACATGACTTTTTCGAATACGCGATAGAACTGCATGCACATATACCAAGAACAATCAGCCACCTCATTCGAACCTCCAAGGAAGATTGCATTCAGTTCCAATTCATTGTCCAAAGGATATAGGGACTCCGACTCTCGATCGGGCCCTATATCTTTTGGTCTAATTTGCTGACTTCTTTAAATGTTACCGGATGCGGCCAATTGCAAGAACGCCGATCTCCCTCGCTCATGCTCAAACTGAGACAAGTTCGTATATCTTAGGCTCCAACCAGCCCGAACATCTGGTAGTTTCTTTTAGGTACACGAACTGGTCACAAAGTTCGCTCTCTAGAAGACGACTACCATCGAGCATTTAAAGAAATTTATCGATTAAAGTATCAAAACCTCATCCGTCGCATTTTGGTACAAATGCCTTTCACTTTCCTCCGTAGATTTTGATTTCATTTCAATCTAGACTAGTTAGATGAACTGATCTTACGCCTTTGGGGATTCGGCTAATTTAAGGGGATGATATGTCGAAAAATAAGAGATTTACGTCAGTTATTTTCCTATATTCCCTGCTGACAACATATCTTTCGGCCTGCTCTCTGGAACACTTTGAGTCAAATAGTTATTCCCCAGTTGCAAATGAACTGAGCTTAAATACGCCAGCTGCAAAACCTATTGTTTCGATGGAAGCCAGTATAACTTCAATCGTTGAAGGTGACCTGATTGTTTTCAAACTTAGGCGTGACAGTCGAAAAAATGATTGTCCTTTACAATTTTCAATAGATGATCGGCTCGGAGATCTTGCTGAAGCCGGTATAGCCCATGCTTCACTGGTGGGAGAAGATCTAGAAACTGAGATCGCAGTAAAAACTAAGCCTGCAGAGGGATTGCAGGGAAGCAGAGAGCTTCTCATTCAATTAGTACTGGCTGAGCCCAGCGCTTGCGCGATTGATCCCTATCGGTCTCGCTTGACTATACAAATATCAGATAAAGTATTTTCTCCAAGCCCTACGCCGCCACTGCCCCCAGTGACGGATTGCGATCGAGATGAAAATCTATTTACAAACCCTTTTAGCAAAGAGAGTGCCCATCACAGACCGATAGGTGACGGAGCGATTTACGCAGGAACAGATGCCCTTGCAACTCGCGATTGGCTTCGTTCTAAGAGCTTCAATATTAATGTCGGCGCCCCCTTCGGAGTAGCCATGGCCCAATCTGATAGCTCAGGTCCACTTCTCGTTGTTCATGCGCGGCCTGATGCCGAAGATAGTATCGTTGGTCTTCCCGTGACAGTTCGATTTCCAAGGGGAGGATTTCCTGTATCAAATCCATCAGGCCGAGATGGAGTAGCGATTATTTACGATTCTACAACCGGAGTTCCTTACCAATTGCGGGAGTACTCTTGGAATGATGGATTTCCCGTCGCGGGACAATTTAAGACCTGGGACATAAAAGGGTTGGGCCATGGAACGAAGCTCGGCGATCGCGTAGGAACGAGTGCCTCGGGGGTCGCGGCCGCATTTGGATTGTTGCGTGGTGCAGAAGTCAATACACCAGGGAAAAAAATCGAACATGCCTTGCAAATGGTTTTGCCTATGAAGCATACGCCCACAATGGAATGCAATATATTGCTTTCTCGTGAAATTCAGCTCCCAGCAGTGAGTCGTGACCGTGGGGCCGAGCTACCGAAAAACAATACCGGCCACATTGCTTACGGTGCTCTTCTCGCTCTACCGCGCACAGTAGACATTCGCAAATTGGGATTGAGTGAGCCAGGTATTCGATTGGCTGAAGCTATACAGAAATACGGTATCTACGCGGTCGATGCCGGAGGCTGCGCTGGCGGAGCTCTGCGTGCAGACCAATTTGTTTCTTCAGAAACTCTTCAAAAATTGAAAGCCGACATTCCTAAGTTTTATCCCTTGATTAGACTTATAGTGAACAACGATTATTCCAAACAACGGGTCTCAGGAGGCGGACTTCCAACTGCTCCAAACTGCGCTTTTGACTCACCTTGAAGATGCGGACGAGGACATACTAAGAACTGACGGCGTTTGGAGCTATTGAAGAATCAGAACGAGACTCACTTCTGCTTCAAATACAAAGTGAGAGCTACTTGCCGCTTCGAAATCGAAAGCGTGAAATTCCAAAAGGAAACGGAAAAGTTCACGCTCTCGAGATTCCGACAATCAGAGATCAAGGAAACTCTTCAGAGAATCCGTTGAGGCAGGATCTCACTATTCTTCGATTTCATTACCTGCCCGAAAACGATCTCGAAGGGATTCACAAAATTTTAAAAGCCGCCCACCAGATGCATCGAGCCTGGGTGCAACATTGTCAATGTGAAAAATAGTAAGAGTCATACATCTAGAGGTTTTACCGCTGCGAAAGTAATATCCCAAGCCTTGGCGTGACGCCTTAACCAGGGTCATGCGATCATCGCGGGTGTCAATCAAGCTTCACAAATAGATCCTGTGGATCGACTTCAAGAATGCGTGCAACCTTGATGATTGTCGTTAGGTTGATATTTTTCTGACCGTTTTCTATTCTTTGCCAATGTTGACGGGACTTAATTCCAAGATCTTCGCCAGTCACGTCATAAACCGAGAGTCTCTTTTTTTCCCTTATCTCGCGAACTCTATCGCCAAATTTCTTTAGGATCTTTTTATCACCACTCAAAACCAGTCGCTTCTCTTTTTTTTCCGCCAAACAACACCTCTGACGCGTACGATCGTATGCCCTTGATTTTGGCGGATTAACTGAGGCAGTGTGCGTATGATCGTGCGCATAGTGATCAAAGAAGAGGTAAAGTATGAAATATGGCCAAGAAAATTGGCTTAAACACTGGCGAGTTCGCTCTGGAATTCAGGCGCAAGATGTTGATGCCTATTTGCAGTTTCCACAGGGACAAACTGAATCTTATGAGTCCTCGGGGTTACTTTGTGTGCCCTGTTGCGAATTAGTGAA
>CALCCV010000085.1 GCA_937900305.1 uncultured Pseudobdellovibrionaceae bacterium
ATCCACAACGACGACAAACTATACTCGTGCGCCAGCGAAACTGAATCACCAACTCACCAGCCATGAGCAATAACGCAAACAAGACTAAAGACCGAGGATCCAAAGTGCCGTTGAGCAAGTACGCGAGGAAAACACTCAGAGGCAAGGTCAAAAGCACTTGCTTCACGTTCAATCTCTTTTGTGGAAATACTTTAAGAGCCGACTTACAGAAGGAGCAGTAGGTAGAGTGAGATTTCATTTTTAAAGTTTAACAGAGAAATTCGGAATAAAAAGGTCCAGACCAACTAGAGCAAGTCTTCAATCTCGAATAAAATAAAAATATGAAGATAACACGTCTTGCTCCTTTCACAAGTCTCCTCTACCTTCTGTTCATCGCAATGCCTGCCATGGCTGCATTCGACGAAATTCCTTACGACGAAATGGTGCAGGAATTGTCGCGAATGAAATCCAAGCCAGTTTCAAGTTCTGGTCCTTCGATGAAGAGTGCCGAGGCGAGACTTGGCTTCAATTCAAATCTTTTTCAATACCGCTCCCCTGACAACATCAAGGGACGAAGCTTTTTGACCGGGCCGGCGTTACGGGTCTCGTTTATGACCAATGAGTCGCCATTCGTCTTCGAGGTCGGTGGTCGCTACCTCTCCCCAACCCGAGTGGAAGGATACCTCCACACGATTCAAGATCTAGACATCGGCTTCGGCGGAGAAACCCGACTTAACAAAGACTGGCGCGCTCGATTTGTAACTGGCCTTGATCTCCGTCGCTACAATTGGGAGACCGTCAGCTTTTCTAAAGAGTATTGGAAAGTTCATCCCACCCTAGGAGTGAATTTTCAAAGAAGTTGGACCCAACAGTTCTTCGTGTCTCTCGCCTCGCAAATTGATCTCGGAATTTTTGGCAATGACGATGAAGTAAACCAATTTTCAGTTTGCGCCTCCATCGGAGCCAATCTGTGAGAGCCATTCGCGACGTCCAACCCGCGACCACGCTAGGACAGGACCTCGCGAGCTTCTTGCGTTACTTCGTACACCCCGTACAAACCGTGAGCCTGCTGCCTCGGTGGACACTGACCCGCATTTTGATTTTTCACTTTTCAAGTCTCTTTTTATTGGGGGCGGTGGCTGGGATTTTTCCATGGCCAAATTCACCTTTGCACTTTTGGCTTTCCGTCATACTGCTGCCCACACTCGGAACTCTGTCGTGGCTCATCTTGGCTCTCATTTTAAAATTGGCGATTCCCCTAGCGGTCGATCAGCGGCCGGGATTTCACGCGGTCTTGATTTTGGCTCTGTTAACCCAACTTCCCCTCTACGTCACCAGGCTCTTTATCCCTGTCAGCGGGCTGATCATGACGGTGGGTTTTGCGATGAGCGCTATGATCCTCACGGTTGGATTGACCGAAAATTTCAAAGTTCCTAAGAAAAAAAGCATGATGATCGTGGCTTGCTTGTACTCACTCGCCTTTATCCTATGGTTTGGCAGCTACATGCAAACTAGAGAGCTACAGCCATTCTAACAAATCGATATTCATTTGCACCAGTGCATCGCCCTTCACCTTTGTCACTTTCGCTTCGGCAGATTGAATCAAAGTTAAAATATCCTTACGTATTTGCCGCACCGTTTTTGCATCTGCGGTGAACAAAACCGAAAACCCATAATCCTTTTGATCCTGACTGATTTCCCAACGGTGTAGAGCCGCCAGCCTCATCAGTTTTCGATAAGATCTTTGCATCGAAGACGAAGCCGGAAGGTGCAAATGAACCGTCTTCGATTTCCACCGTCCTCCTTCAAATTTCAAAAATCCATTTTTTTCCAACCAGTGTAAGACATCCTCCAAAGACTTCGAGCTCAAATTCAATAGCGGCACCAAAAGCTCCGGCGCTTTTGCAAAACGGGGAATTTCCATCGCCAAATGGACAATTTGATTCCATGGGTCCAAAAAATAAAGCTGATCGGTATCCTCTCTGCCCTTGATCGATGTTGCCGCAACCGCACTCAAGTGAGACTCTGACGTCAATTCTTCCTGAGCAATTTCGTTCAATTTTTTTTGCAAGAAACTCTTTCGCGACGGCACTTGGCAATCATTGAATTCGCGCAGCAACAAAACAAAATCCATAGCGACCTGATCTAAGCCAAGATAACCACAGGCCAAGTAACATTGATCCGGCGACAATTGCCCATTCTGCTTCAAAACTCGAGACAGATAAGTCTTCTGAATCCCGCAGTGCTCGGCCATCTTCTGAAAGGTGTAACGGTGGGGAAAAGATTTTTTTTTCTGCAGGAGTTGTTCTCTCAAGCAATCTCTGTAATCTGTATACTTTAGTAAATCCATTTCCAATTGTGAACTTAAAGTGGACAAAATGTGAAATAGTAAATTTACTATTAATTTACCAGCACCTGCCGGAGCCTATATCCTGATCTCAGATTTAGAGTCGCGCAGACTTATAGGAGGAATTTGTGAGAAAGCGAATCGGACAAATCTCGAAGTGGTCTTTGTTATCCCTAATCCTTTTTGCCTCGACGGCGTCAGCAGGTTGGGTGAGCGGTGGTGGCGAACTCATTTCTGACTCTCGCAACCCGTGGTGGGTGAAGAATACTAAGGAAGTTCATTACTGTGTGCAAATTGATGAAAATAATTTTGGAGTTTCCAAACCTCGCGCTAGTGAACTCATAAATAAGGCCCTGTCGTATTGGACTCGGCAATTCAAAGATATAACCTACGGGGCCTTTGCTGATGGGGATGGCGGGATTGCACAGCAAAAATTTATCGAAAGCGCCTGCGGCCAGCCGAACGTTTTACTAAATTTTCAGCTCGGAATTCTCACCACTCAGCAAATTCAAAAAATTCCCGGCGTCACTGGATTTGTGGGATTGTCTGTTCGCACTAATTATGTCCCCGCCACTCTCAAGGGTGAAGGCTTTATTTACATTGCCCCTCAATCCGGTCCGCTGCGACCGCAGGCACCGAATCTTCTCCCGGACTTTTGGCAGCGCGATCAACAGTCCCGATTGTACCTCACCCTGCTCCACGAAACTGGCCACCTCTTCGGTCTTCCGCACACTTCCAAAATCGTGGTTATGAACGAAGACCTTCCCTACTGGGCAGCCTCTTCGACGGCCCCCGACTGGCCAACGATGTCCCTCATCTTCGATCAACTCACAATTTTCAAATTCACTTACCAACAGACCTTTCCCCTGGGATTTTGCTTTTCATCATCCCAACAGCCCCAAGAGCTCGAAGAGCCCGAAGAGCCCGAAGAGCCCATCCGCACTTCCCCGCCCCGAACCTTCCACATCCAAAAAAATTTCTTAGCGAATCTCTCACCAGCCAAACCGGTGGCGGTCAAATCTCCAGCGATGAGCCCCATGCGATTTTTCGGCCTCGACGCCAACGAAGGATGTATCGAACCAACTTTAGTTGGAAAAGAGTTGGTCTTTATTCTCTCGACCTCTAATGGCGCTTCGATTGAATTCGGTCGTTCAAATCTTGAGCTAAATCCGTCTCCCCACGCCAGCGAAAAAATCATCGACCTCTACCTAACTTCCGCGGCCCAGTCTATTTTTCCCAATGCTGATTTTTCAAGGCCCGTGCAGGCCATGGGTTTTTATGAAGCCGAAGTTTTGGCGAAAGGACTTTATAAAAATGCAGATGGTCGAACCCAAAGGAGACTGAGCCTCATTTGGTCGGGCGGTATGTTCACTCACATCGGCGGTGTGGCCGACGGTGAGCCCTACTTCGATATCTTAGATGGATTTTAAGAAGGCGATCACTCCGACCTCGGCGTTGCACAGGGACGTCAGTTCAAATCTCAAATTTCAGAAAGATTTAGCGACCGGTGGAACCGAAGCCCCCGGCGCCCCGCAAAGTCGCATCGAGGTCCTCAACCAACTCCAAGCCGGCTTGGACCACTGGACAAAGCACAAGTTGAGCAATGCGCTCTTGATCCTTTACGGCCACAGGCATTTGACCTAAATTGATCAATGGAATTTTCACTTCTCCACGATAGTCGGCATCGATCGTCCCCGGCGTGTTCACTAAAGACATGCCTTCTTTAACGGCCCAACCACTGCGGGGTCGAGCTTGCAACTCAAATCCCATCGGCACGGCGACGCTCAAACCCGTCGGAACCAACGCCCGCTCCCCGGGCTGAAGGACAAAACTTTCACTCAACTGAGCTCGAACATCCAAGCCGCTAGCTCCGGCTGATTCATACTTTGGCAAGTCCCCACGAAAATGTGGCAACGTCTTAACTTTCATCGGAACCAAAGGATGGCGATTTGGGCTAGCTTCATTTTTTATCTGCACATCTGAATCAGCATTCATCGAGATCTCCTTAAAACGGATTAAAATGGATTTTTGTCACCCATCGCAACAACAGTCCAATTAGGAGCCGCCAGCGCGGAGCGCACGAACTCATTCATCGACTCGAGGCTCACCTTGCGAACTTCATCAATCACTAAATCAACCGGACGATACTCACCAAAAATCATCTCGTTGATGGCCAACGAGTGCATGCGATTTTCAATATCTTCGGCACCCAAAAGCAACCCACCAATAATCTGTTCGCGATACAAATCTAAGGCGGCCTTCTTGACTCCATTTTTTGCCAACAAAGCCACTTCTTTTTTTACCAAATCAACAACCTGGTTCACCGATTTCATTTGAGTCCCAGCATAAATCGACAAAAATCCAAAATCATCAAACGTGGCCAGCTGGCTATGAACAGAGTAACTCAAGCCCGATTTTTCACGAATTTTTTGGAACAAAACCGACGTCATTCCGCCGCCCAAAAGCGCATTCAAAATCACGGCTTCAAACCGATTTTTGGCACGAAACGAAGGCGCCGGAAATCCCATCAACACGTGATGCTGTTCCGAGCTCGCAACACGAAAGTGAGTTCCACCCTGCCAGCGATGCTTCGGTGACTTCGAACCATTCTTCGAACTGAGTTTCGAACCCAGCATGGATTTGACGTCTGATTTTTTTGCCGGGGTGCTCGTTTTCACACATCGCTTCTTCAGCCACTTCGAAAGATTCTCCAAAACCTCTTCGTGATCTAAATTTCCAGTCACGCTAACAATTAAATTTTCAGGACTGAACGATTGATGATAATGGGCAATCACATCATCCAGTTTCATTTTCTCAATCGTCTCACGTTCGCCCAAGATGGGCCAAGACAAGGGCGAATCTGGCAAAGCATGGGCAAAAAACAAATCATAGATCGCATCTTCATACTGCTCTTCGGCCAAATCAATTTCTTGAAGGACCACTTTCTTTTCAAGTTCAAAATCGCGTTTGAGTGGCTTCATTTGAAAAGCGACATCCGACAAAACATCCATCGCAATGGACCAATCCCGATTCAAAACCAAGGCATGAAAACAGGTATTTTCTTTCGAGGTGAATGCATTCAGCTCACCACCCACTGATTCAACATCATAGGCAATCTCGTAAGAGTCTCGATTTTTAGTATTTTTAAAGGTGAGGTGTTCGAGAAAGTGACTGACACCCATCAAGGATCGCTCTTCGTGGCGCGTGCCCCGCTTAAACCAAAATCCAACTGAAAAGGCCTGAGAGTGAGGATGAACCTCAGAAACTAAAGTCGCGCCATTAGACAAACGACTTTTGCGAAACTCCACTTTCGAAAATGGCAACTCTGCAGGAATTGCACTCTTTTTCTTCATACCTAAAATATCACCTTGCTCTAGTTAGTGCTGGTTTCGAGGCGATTAAAAAAAGGGCTCGCATTGCCCCCTTTTAAACTAACTCTTCTGTCCTTCGGGACTCATGAGCGCTTTGCGAGACAACTTGATTCGACCCGCGCGATCGACTTCCAAAACTTTCACGTCAATGACATCACCTTCGTTCAATACGTCCGTCACTTGACGAACGCGCTCGTGCGCAATCTCAGAAATGTGCAACAGACCTTGCGTGCCTGGAAAGATCTCAACGAAGGCGCCGAAATCAGCAACCTTCACAACTTTGCCTTTGTAAGCCTTGCCGGCTTCCGCCTCAGCACAGATGTCATTGATCATCGCCAGCGCACGCTTCGTAGCCTCAGGATCTGCCGATGCGACGTGGATCGTTCCGTCATCTTCGATTTCGATCTTCACACCCGTGGCTTCTGTGATTCCACGAATCACTTTTCCTCCGGCCCCGATCACTTCACGAATTTTTTCTGGTTTAATTTTGATGGTTTCAATTCGCGGGGCAAACTCAGAGATCTGACCACGAGGAGTGCGAATCACTTTTTCCATCTCGTTCAAAATGTGCAATCGGCCATCGCGCGCCTGTAACAAAGCTGTTTCCATCACGCTGAAGCTGACGGAATCAATTTTGATATCCATTTGCAAAGCCGTGATCCCGGTGTTGGTGCCGGCCACTTTGAAATCCATATCTCCCAAATGATCTTCGTCACCTAAAATATCTGTCAACACGGCGACTTTATCGCCCTCTTTGATTAGACCCATGGCGATCCCGGCAACATTGCCCTTGATCTTAACACCTGCATCCAGCAACGACATCGTCGCCGCACAGACGGTGCCCATTGAACTCGAGAGATCGGAAGAGCACACGTCTGAACTCCA
>CALCCV010000086.1 GCA_937900305.1 uncultured Pseudobdellovibrionaceae bacterium
CCTTTGTTTTCGTCGTCCATGCCTTTGACTTCAAAGTAATACATTGTTCCGCGCGAAAAAAAATCCTTTCGATTGCTAGGACGTGACTCTCCTTCGGAAACTTTCGACGACCACGTTTCTGTATTTTTGCCCCGTGAGGGTTGGAATGTGGGATCGTAGGCCGCAAAATTGAACGGTTCAGTTTGCTCGCTGGTTTTAGTTTCGCTGACAGTGTATTTTCCTTCGTTGAACCAGTCCTTGCTGGCGCTGCTCTCGCAAGATTCGGCTTCGGAATTTATGGTCGCGATACCGCGGGAACTTTTTATTTTGGCAGCCGTGTCTTGGCCAAATTTTGTTGTACAAGATAGCGTGAGACCGATCGCGCTGAAACCAATGATCCACGCCGACTTCTTATTCAAAAACATGCAATTCTCCATTCTCTGCGAGTGCTCTTTCCAGCTTTTACCTAAGTCTTTTGTTTTCCAAGGGAAATTAGAGAGCGAAGTTTTTTTATCTGGTTCAACGTCGGGGTTACAGCTGTTCCGAGTGAGATTCGCTATTTCAAATGAAATTGCTAGTTTAAAATTGGCTTATTGCGAAGATGTAATTCTCAGCAGGCCCATTGGCGGGTTTGCGAAAAAGTCAGGAAGGCATGGCATGAACAAGCGGAAATCGAGCGATGTATTTCAACGCCTGTTGATAATTCCTTTAATTGCAGTTCTTGCTACGTTTTGGGCATGCACATCAAAAAACACTTTAACTCGCGTCACCCGCTCAACAGCCAGCGATCAAATAGATGACCCTATGTCGGAGAGATATTTTGGAGTTCAGCGTTACTGGAATGCGAGCGGAGTTGAAGATGGTTTGCTTTTCACCATCCGTTCTGTCAATGCTCAAGCTGCTCAGCTGGTCTTATTTTCTGAAGCCGTCGGCCAAGATCCAGTGTTTGGAAGAATGCTCAAAAAAGAAGGCGATACCTTTACGGTTCATGTGTCTCATGAAGAGTTGATCAATGTGAATTTGACGAAGACGATTTATTACGGCTATCGCTTTTGGGGCCCAAATTGGAAGTACGACTCGCAATGGAAACCAGGTACTTCCTTTGGCTTTTTGAGCGATGTTGATGAGATCGGAAATCGTTTTAATCCTAATAAGGTTCTATTCGACCCCTACGCGTTTGAACTTTCTCACGATCCTTTAAATAACAATCATAATAGCGCCATCGAATTTGCTACGGGGCCTGATTATCGTCACATTGACAGCGCTAAAGTCGCCACAAAAGGCATCTACCTTCCTGAATTTCATAAATCGCAAGGACCGAAAAATAAGCGTCACTTCAAAGATGAAATCATTTACGAGGCTCATGTTCGGGGTTTGACAATGCTAAATACAGATCTACCGATGCCCAAAAATCTGCGGGGAACTTACCTCGGTGCAACTTATATGATTCCATATTTAAAAAACTTAGGCATTACTGCAATCGAGTTCTTGCCAGTGCAGGAAACTCAAAATGATCAAAATGATTTCGATCCAAAGTCATCTCGGGATGATCAGTACTGGGGTTACATGACTTTAAATTACTTTGCGCCAGAACGACGCTACAGTTCTGACAAAAGTCCGGGCGGTCCGACCAGAGAGTTTCAAGCGATGACAAAGGCCTTCAATGAAGCCGGCATTAAAGTTTATATCGATGTTGTTTACAATCACACGGGTGAAAAAGGTCTGTGGAAAAATGATCCAGATATTGCGGAGCTCTATTCATTTCGTGGTATCGACAATGCTTCTTACTATCTGTTGCCAGGTGAAAACCGCAGGTACAATTTTGACGGACCAACCGGAGTTGGAAATACGTATAATTCTGCCAATGAGCTGGCGGCTGACCTGATCATCGACTCTCTTCGTCACTGGCGCGACATGGGAGTTGAGGGGTTTCGTTTCGACCTGGCTCCCATTTTGGGAAATACCAATCGCGCCGGGCAACCAAGTTTCGCGAAAATGGAACCTTTGAGCGTTTTGAATCGAATCGTTCGAGAAATTCCAGGTCGCGAAAGAGATTCTGATCGAGGGGTTGACCTCATCGCCGAACCTTGGGCTATCGGTATCTACAAGGTGGGAGAATTTCCTTTGGGGTGGGCTGAGTGGAACGGTAAATTTCGTGATCTCTTTCGCAAGAAAATGAATAAGCTTGGTTTTGAAACTATATATCCATCAGACCTGACCCAATTCATTGCTGGGTCTGACAAACTTTTTGCCGACGACGGTCGCAAACCATATCACTCAGTCAACTTCATGGTGGCGCATGACGGTTTTACAATGCGAGATTTATTTTCCTACAACGAATCTGAAAATCACAAACCCTGGCCCTACGGGCCATCCGAAGGAGGCGAAGATAAAAACATCTCTTGGGATCAAGGTAAAGTACTAGCTGATCAACTGAAGGCCGCAAAGAACGCCCTCGCAATTCTCTTGTTGTCGGCGGGAACGCCGATGTTCACCGCGGGCGATGAAAATTTTAGAACTCAATACGGCAATAATAACGCTTACAATTTAGATTCCGAAATGAATTGGCTGCGCTGGGAGGATTATAAGAGCAAAGATTCACGAGACGTATTCAGTTTTACAAAAAAAATGATCGAATTGAGAAAAAAAATCGGTGCTCTTCGACGATTTGAATATTTCAATGGCCGAGATAATAACGGCAACGGTCTTCCCGATATAACTTGGCTCAATCAAAACGGACCGATGCAAAATAGTGATTACGGCAATTCTGAGCAGCACCTCATCGGCTATCATCTGGATTTAACCGAAGAGAAAAATCCAAAGTGGAAGTCGATGACCGTTTATTTTAATTTCGGAGCTGGTGAATCGCGTGAAAGAGATTTGCGAAGAATGCCCCGGGATCTAGAAGTCACAATTCCTTCCCAGGTCCAAGTTGGCAAATATTCTGCATATGCTTCCAGTGCGGCGTCGCTTCCGTTGGTAGATGCCAATCGCAGATTCAAAATTCAGCCCAGGTCCTTCGTCGTTTTCACGGAGAACTTGTGACGAGGGTACAGACCTCCAACAATCGCGGTCTCTTCTCCTGCGGATCACAGGTCTTTTTAGCTATTAATTTACCAGGCATCCGGTCCGAAGAGAAACGTTGCCTCACCAATCCGATCCTTTTTGTAGACGGTGATTTTTGGACCCTCTTGGTCGTATTGCTCAAATATTCGATTGGCAAAGTTTTTGAAAATTGAAGGGTTGGAAAAGATTTCGCCGGTATCCGCCGAGTCGAAGCCACTCATCCAGGGACTGGACTGCGCTGTGGACAGTTCAAACCAATAAAGGCCCCTGAGGTCCAAATTGTAGCTTTCGGCCCCTCGTCCAATTGGTGAAAAGTGCACGATTTGAAGACTCGATTTCAAGGTTTCCAAATCGACCCCGCTTGTGGAAAGCAATTTTCCGAAAGAGTCGAAAGTGAAAACACAGCGCTGATTCAAATTTGTTAATTCCAGTTCCACTACAAGTTCTTGCGGGTGAACTTTGATTTTCAGGGCGGGTTCAAAGGCATCTTCCTTCGTATTCAATAGATCAGAAGACCACTGAGTTTTGGCGCCGACGCCTTCAAAGATGTCAGATTGTTTTCCTAATAAGAGATGAAGTCGCTTTCTCAAATAAGGAAGGACCTCACTTCGCACTGAAATCGGATCGATTCGATTCATCTCCAGACCTATGTCAAACAGTGCCAAGGTAGATCGATCGGCCTCTAAAAATACGGTTTTTTGATTTGCCAATGTCACCGCAAAGCCTTGGACTCTTTGACCTTTGAACATCATTCCCGGCTCGGCGGGTGGATTGGTCTCAATCTTCTTCGCACCAACCGTCTGCGCCGACCTAGTGCCATCGATTCGAAGGCCATGGCCAGCGGGAGCAGTGTAAACAATCGACTCAAGTGTTCCTCCGCCAAAATCTCGGTACAGTTGAGAATCGGTGGCTCGCCATCTCACTGCATCTTCTATAAGGCCTCGTCGTTTTTTTTGATACTCAAGAAAAAGTCTGGCGATCGGCGCTTCAGATGCAAAAAAAGAGAGTTGCCGTTCGCTGTCGTACTGACTGACGATGCCAACAATTTCGTACCGAGAGTCATCCGGTTCAATTTGTCTGAGGAGCGCAGATCCACTCATCCCCGGAGTCATTCTGGAATGAATGATCCACTCACGTGATATTGTACTCTTATAGCTATCCGTTGCAGTTAGAAAATGTAGGAACTCGCTGCTTTTCGGTGGAGTTGAGGTGGACGGTGAATCAATAACCACCATCGGTCCATAAGAATGGGTCCGATCATCTCTAGGGTCCATGCCAACCAAAATGATCGGAATCGACACTTTCAATCGACTGAGATACATTTCGTTTTTATTTTCTCGAACTGTTTCAAGTGTCGCGACGTACCTTTGGGTTGAATCATCAAATCTCGCGATAGGTTCTGAGGCACAGCTCTCAATTTCAAGCAACTCGACATCGTAACGATTGTCCACCAGTCGCCCCAAAATAGCGACGGGTCTATCGTTGATCTTAACCCAGGTATTTTTCCCTTGGGTTAGGTGGGCAGCCGTCAGCACCCAGTTTCGACAATCCCGGGCTAGAGGGTTCCAACTGAGTTGTGCGCCAACTATGACGCCGGTCCCGAATGTCGAAAAGGACTCGAACATGCGACCTCTCGAATCGTCATACACCGATCCAACTTCGACTTTGTCAAACCTTGCAGCCTGGCTGTTGAGTGTCCACGCAAAGATGAAGCTAAAAACAAAAAGAAGCCGCTGAGTCGACATGAGTTACACCCTTTTCAATCGGTTGCGAAGCTTAAATTCTTTTGAGAGGCAGTACTTGCCATTTTCGAAAATCAAACTTTCTGGTAATTTTTTTCGAAGGCGAAGAATGAGGTTCTTGAGTCGATTCTCCACCACATCAAATGGCAAATCATCGCCGTACAAACTGTGAATCAGATCAAACTTGTCCTGAGGCTGAAGGCTCAACATTTCAAGCAAGTGACCTTCGTGTGCGGAAAGTTGCGCTGCTACTTCGATGTTGCCAACGAAAGTTTCCTCTTTTCGTTCCCTCCAGGTTGGCGGAAGTTTTGAAAACGCTTTCGGCGAAGGCGTTTCTGCTGAGGGTGCTATGACATCGCCACTTTGCGATGAACCAGCTTTCAAAATTAGCTGTTCTAGCAACTGAATCGTCTGTTGCACTTCTGGAAATTTGTTAATTTTCGCGGCCTCCAAATCCAGAATTGCATCTTTGATGCGTCCGAGTTCTATGAGGATATGACACCGGTGCAAGAGCGCGAAAAAATAGTGATTCATGCCCACATCCTTCGAAAGGCATTCGATGGCTTCGTTTGCATACTTGAGGGCAATCTGAAAAGCTCTGATCTTTTGATACTCGCGAGAAATGTTCAACAACGCCACTCCGGCAATGGATAATTCTCCTAGCCTCAGGGAGTTTTTAGAAATCAAAATGTGTTCGGCTAAAAAATGTTTTTCCGGAAATAACGAGCTCTCTGCTGCTACATGATTTAGAAACGCTTTGTAGGCCTTTCTCTCACAACCAGCTTGGTTAAAAAGCAAATAAGATTTCAGATAATGGTCGCTCTCCTCTTGAAAGTTCGATTCAATTCCATAGGACATAGCTAAAACAAAGTGAATCTCACCGCGCCAGTGGGTCTTTAAGCCCATCGCTAGAAGCATTTCTCGAGCCGGCTCCCCATCAAATTGATGCTCGCGAATGCGAAGCCTCAATTTGGCCAGCGCCAACGCGACATCTGAGTCGTCGATTTCGGGCTTAGATTCTAATAGTGAAATCCATTTTCGCAGTTCGAGGACGTCGCCTTTCAAATAGCTGATCAACACTTCAGCATAGATCTGCTGAGCCGGTTCCAGAAACTGAAAATCAGGTCTAGCCTGCAAGAGCTCTAGAAGTCCCGATTGAACTATTTGGTCAAACATCAAAGGTTTTCGATCGGCATCCAAGACATCGCCCATTTCCGTTCTTTTGGAACCTTGAGAGAACAATCACTGCCATTTGTATTTGCAAAATGGCAGCCAGGAGTTGGACCAAGTCGCGATCATTCCGAAAATGGAGGAGTGGAAATAACCTCCTGTATTCCGCAAGCCGTGAGGACCCTTCAGCTCGGTCTTGGCACCGAGGTCGATGCCTTTGCTGGCCAATGTGTCGAACTTATTTACATCGAGTTGGATTGGTGACATCGCTCTCGTTGGGGCATCCGCGATGCTAAGTCCATAGAATCTTATGTCTTGGTGGAGTTGGAGGGGGTTTATTGGAACGAACTAACCAGGCCTGTCTGGATCTGGACGGAAGAGTCGCCTATAGTCTGATCAACCCTACTCCCGGAGATAAAGATGAAAATGAATTTTCAGAAAATGATGTTTCTCATTGCTTCAATGGTTCTCACCTCCGCAGCCCATGCTAGCAAAGAAAGTGATTTAGATCAATTGACCGAAGATCAATTGGCCGAAGCTCAGCTCGAGGAATTTGCACCCTACGCTGGCTTGTACGTTAATGTTGACGACAGACCGGAGTGCAAGGATGGGCAAGCTCTCCAA
>CALCCV010000087.1 GCA_937900305.1 uncultured Pseudobdellovibrionaceae bacterium
TCAGAAACAAAGAGTTGAAGTTTTCACTATGGCGATTGACGAAGATTCTTCAGAGTTCATAGTCGAGGCTGACATTGATAGCACTGTGCTTTGGCTCGGCGGGACCTCGCTTGGCCCGAGATTTTTAGATTGGAATTTTGTTTCCAGTTCAAAAGATCGACTGACTCAGGCCCGTGCTGAATGGAAAAATGGACCTCAGCCAAAACCAGCTTGGTTTCAAACGGTACCTGGTGATGAGGAAGAGTTCACACCTCTGCCAGTTTAGCAGTTTAAAGTGGGTCATCACATTTTTCAATCTCGGACCAACCGTCACTGCGGTCACGAACAAATTTGCGACAGGTGATCGGCGCAAAGAGGAGTCGATCGCTGATATCATAGCGCGTGAATTGAATTTCCGGAGTGTCCTCTAAATTGACATCAATCAAATTGAAGGAGTTCGGTGCCGCCGCGCGAGTTCGCCAGGATAAGCATGTGCCCGCAACTCCGAGAATGATCGAGCGTTGAATGTGAGGATAGCGCTGACCCGACAAATTGACGAAAGGATCGTGGATGTGACCGCCCAGTACGAGGTCAATCTTTTGCTCTGCAAATATCTGCATGGCCTCATCGCGGCCCCGCAGAAGGTTTTTTTCGTCCACGTGTTGTGCGCAATCCATGGGGTGGTGAAAGGCCACGATGCGGATTTTTGTCGGAACCTGCGGAGCCTTCAAGCGGTGAGTGATTCGTTCTAAATTAAAATCACCTTGAACGTGCCGCCAGCGGCTGGTGGAGTTGAGACCGGTGACACGGACTTCATGGAGAACATAATCCTTTTCGACCTTGTCTTTGAAAAGTCGCCGGAAACCTCGGTAAGGATGTAAGATTCGCGCGGGAAGATTGAAAAGTGGTATGTCGTGATTTCCAGGTAGGGCAATGATCGGCGTAGGGAGCAGACTTTTGGTAAAAACTTTAGCGGCCCGAAATTGTGATCGGCGTGCCCGTTGGGTGATATCGCCGGTCAACAGTATCAAAGAGGGCTTTAGTTTGTTGAGAGTCGTGAGAAGCCCCTCGACAACTCCTTCATTGATGGCACCAAAGTGAGGATCAGAAAGATGAGCGATTCGAATTTGTTTCATGGAGTTTCAATCTTAGGGGGAAGTACCATATTTAAAATTTTGGGTAAGGCGTGAACTTTCAGAGGTGAAGTCATCGTGAAAATTTCGCCATCCAAGGCGACCATTTGATGGCTTTTGCGAGTGTGAATCGTGAGAGATTCGACACAAAAGCTGTCCAGTCGCTCTTCTTTTTCAATGGTCTTAAAAATTCCGCGAAAAATCACCCGCAAAGTTTCCAGTTTGCTCAGGGGTTTCATTAAGACAACGGCCAATAAATCTAATTTCATACATTTGGCGATGCTCATTTGCAAATCGCGCAGTTGGAGAGAGTTGTTGCCGATGAAGATCATCGGAGTTCGCAATGTCAGTTTTCGATCGCCAGTTGTCATTTCGACATTGAGGAGGTGATGTCGGCTGAGCAGACTCAGAATGGTAGAAATGATAACAACAAAACGATTGCGACCCCAATGACTCGTTCGCTGTTCGCGTTCGCGAATGGCTTTGGCATAGAGGCCCAAGCTAGCATTGATTAAAAAAATATGCCCATTGACTTCACCCAGGCGCACGGCGCGAGTTTCGCCGGTGACAGCGAGTCGGAATGCCTCTTCGACATTTTCAGGCACCCTGTGAGTGCGAGCAAAAAAGTTGAAAGTGCCACAAGGTACAACCGCAAACTTGACAGTTCGACCTGCCGCTTTCTGAGCTACACAGCGGATGGTGCCGTCCCCGCCAGCTGCTATGACAATTCCGCCGTCTTCGCTGGCGGCATCGACGGCCTCGGCAGCCAACTGATCCATATCGACACCTTCGCGCACTTCGTGGTGAACAAGTTCCACGTTATTTTCTTGGCAGATCTTGTGCGCAACCTCTGGCAGAGTTCCGCCAGCCCCTTTGCCAGACCGAGAGTTCGCGATAAGGTGTGCTTTCATAACTGCCTTCATTACATTCGTTACATTCGTTGCCATTGCAAAGTTGGACTCACAAAAAGTCCAAAGTTTTTAAGAATATCTCAGGTATCCCTGCCGCTGCAACCTTTTCGAGGTGTCGACTGTGCGACGACAAGATTTCGTTTCACGCACTGGGCGCGGCGTCGGTTGTTGAATGTGAACCCACTCAGGTCGATGGTGAGTTGATGGAGGCTTAGTGGAATATCGAAAATTAGCAGGTGCTGGGTTAAATATCCCGGCCATCAGTTTTGGAACTGCGACTTTTGGCGGAGGCAATGAGTTTTTTAAAGCGTGGGGAAGCACTGACGTGAAAGAGGCGCGAAGACTTATTGATCTTTGCCTCGATCACGGAGTGAATATGTTTGATACTGCGAATGTGTATTCGCGCGGCTTGTCTGAAGAAATTTTGGGAGCAGCGATGGAGGGCAAGCGAGATCGGATGTTGCTATCAACCAAAGCGACTTTCAAAATGGGAACGGGGCCCAATGACTACGGTTCGTCTCGCTGGTCCATAGTTAAAAATTGTGAAGACAGTTTACGTCGCTTGAAAACGGACTATATTGATTTGTTTTACATGCACGGCTTCGATGCAATGACTCCGGTGGAAGAAACACTGCATGCGCTGGACGATTTGATTGCGGCCGGAAAAATTCGTTACATTGGATGTTCAAATTTTTCTGGTTGGCATTTGATGAAGTCCCTGTCGGTATCTGAGCGATACGGCTGGTCCAAATACGTGGCTCATCAAGCTTATTATTCTTTAGTTGGTCGTGAATTCGAATGGGAGTTAATGCCTCTGGCGATCGACCAAAAGGTTTCGACAGTGGTGTGGAGTCCGTTAGCGGGTGGATCCTTGTCGGGCAAAGTTCGCCGCAATCAACCACCACCGGCTGGAAGTCGA
>CALCCV010000088.1 GCA_937900305.1 uncultured Pseudobdellovibrionaceae bacterium
CTGAGTCTGTGACGAGTCGCTGGGCGCACCAGAGTTGACAATGGCCACTTTGCGAAGGGGAGCGATAAATCGTGAAACATGGAAGGCTCGCGAATGCATCAGGGGGGCCGCTGGGTCTAGAGATCCTTTGTGCACATTGAAAATCACGTCGTCCGTGTAATTTCCAGGTTGCAAAACACCGGCGGGTGCGTCTGAAACAGTGACATCAAATTCACTTGTTTCTTCTCCGGAACCAGAAAAGGATCCCGTTAAAATTTCGTTCGCCGTGGCGAGGGTCACATCTTTCAGGACACGGGTCCGTGCCGAGTCAATGTAGATATTGTAAGGAACGTGGCCAGCGAGGTTCCTCATTTCCCTCTGTGCCATTTGGGATTGTCCTTGAGTTGCAGCCACAAAAAATGAACACGGTGGCCCAGTCTTGCGAATGCTGAGATGCACGCTCTTGGGATTTGCCATCTCGGTCAAGGCAGCGCTCGCAAGACCACTGATTTCGAGGGAGTCGCAACCCCAAGACACGGCGATTCTCCAGAAGATCAGATTAAAAAATAAAAAAACCTTCCAACAGCACTTCATTGCTGCGACTCCTTTGTGGCATCAAACGGCAACGGACCCAAGTCATACGGGCCAAATAAGCTATCGGGCACGGTCAATTCCAATTCGCCGTTGTAGCCATCGAGCTTCAAATGAAAAACCCCCGGCGGTACACTCTCAATGAAAAACACTCCGGCTTCATTGGTAAAAAAATAGCGAGTGTCTTTCGCCGCCTTTGCCTCTTCGACCGGAACAATGGATCCAGTGAGATATTTAAAGGTCGCGGTGGATGCAGGCCCCTCGCCCGTCTCTACGAGTTGACCAGATAGCATCACTGAGCTTTCGCCTTTGAGATCAATCCCCGTTCCGCTTCGGGCGGTTGGTCTCACTACAAAATTGTCTCTTGGTAACATAGCTGTCGCTTCGGGATTTCGAGTTTGTACTTGAACTCGCTGGACGACGTAGCTTTGAAGTTGAGAGGCGATGGCAGGCTGTCCATCTTCGGTGGTGGCTTCGGCGCCGGACTCCGTCGAGTTGACCTCGATGACTTCTTTTTTCAAATGACCATCTGTCGTAACCATTGCGAAGCTGTCAGAGATCGGCCGAGCAAAGCCAACTCCAGACCCGGTGTAAGCGATGGCCGTATCTAAACTCAACCGAGTGCGATGGTCATAACGTGTGTTTTCTTCGACTTTCGAAAGTGGATCCAACGTCATGAATTGATCAATGCGCGCCTCATATCGCGGCCGCTCCAAACCAAATCCTGCATTCAGTTGGTCGATGCGCCGAGAGTCATGTGAAACTCCTGCATCAAACGAAAGGTCACTGGTGCGCGGGGCATAGCTGACATCGGCGCGCGTGGCGCGGGTTTGAGTGTCATGATTTACAATTGTCTGAAATCCTTCCGTCGCATCGACCCAGCTAGCCACTATGAATCCGCGCGTTTCTTCGGACTCCCGCGCATCAGAGGCCACCGGATCCCGAGTTTGCGAAACTTGCAAAGACAAATTGAATCTCCTTCCAAACGTGCGATTCAAATTTAAAAATGCCGTGGCGCTGTCACCTAAGTTTTCACGATGATTGCGGTAGGTAAGGCCAGTAGAAAAATTAAAAAGGTCTACCAAATGGGAGCTGACGGCTCCCGTCGCCGTGGAGTCGTAGTTGTTCAATGGATCGAGAGTTCCCAGCGGCGCAAATCTTTCACCAAGGTGCATCACTGAAAATCTCAAAAATGTTCGCTGACTGAAAACAGATCTATAGCGAAGCTGGTAGGCGTTGGCTGATTCTTGACCTTCCAGCTGACTAGTCGCCATATCCAAACCGATGAGACCAATGGGAGTCGAAAAAACCAAATCCCCGCCGTACATCTGCTGATGTCGATCACCTTGTGCATTCAACCCCACCGTCAAGCCTTTGCCAACGCCATAGCGATGATAGAAACTTCCGGTCTCGCCTTGGTCTTTATTGTAATCAATCACGCCATCAACTTGCCTCTGTTGCAATCCCACGGCGTACGAAAAATCATGAGTGCCCACATCCAAAAGGTCCAAATCAGAAATAAATGGAAAATTCAAAAAAGAAACACGGCCAGTTTCGTCTGTGATTTGCAGTCGAATATTGTTGGTGCCTGGCTCGAGCGGAAGGTTGCTCAAGTTGTGTCGACCAGCGGGAAGACTGACTTGCCGAAAAAAACGCTCATTAATATAAATATCCACTTTCGAAGGAGACTCCAAATAAAAATCAAAATTACCGGCGGCTGACATCGGCAAATCGGGATTGATATCAAACGCTCTTCGAAACAAAAATCCACCCAAGGGCAAAGAGCGTTGAAATCCCACGAAAGGCAAATCATAGTCACCAAGGCTCGCTCGGGTGGCACTCCCTTCAAAATCCCGACTCAGGCGCACCTGATCTCGCGTCCAAGGATGTAAGGCAAATTCGTTGTAATTGACAAAGGATTCAAGATAGGTGCCCGAAAGATTTTGAACATTCTCAAGTCGAACTTGCAGGGGGCGAATTTCTTCAATTAAATTAGGATTTCGACTGGCAAAAGTTTTGCTGGAGCGAATATTTGTATAACCACTGAAAGTTGAGGGTTGGATAATTTCTTCACCGGGACCCAATGGGGTCGATTGGCGAAAATCGAGAGCTCTCTGCGCTCGGTCTTTTGCGGGGACCGTCACTTCCAAGACCAGCAAATCCAGTTTGAAATTTACAATCAACCCTGAACTTTGCAATTCCGCAACACTCACGCGTTCAACTCCACCCAATCGCTGAGATAGAAGTGAATAAAGGCTGTCACTCATTTCTGGTTTTAAAATTGTCAAAATCTGACTGGATGAAACTGTTGATTTTGAAACGTCCATCTCATTCGGAAATATAGAAACTTGCGAACTGGACAGTCCGTTCAAGATCACCGGCACCTGAATTTCCTGCGCAGTTCCGGCAATCTGAGGTGCGGCTGCCTCGGGCCGCTGTTGTTCCGATTCAGCTTGGGGCGTCACCGGCGGCGGAGGATTCTGCGCCAGCGCCCATTGCAAAAAAAAGAGGGCCGCGAGTTTAGTCAAATTTAACTTCCAGCTTAGCAGGTAAGGATTTAAAACCTTTGTTAACTGGCAGAATAAATCTTCTACGGTTTCCGGCCAGGATATTTTGACCCTCTAGAGGCGCCAGTATTTCGGCTGGCCACTCCAAGTCCTTTGCCGGCAAGAGAGATTTCGCCTCCAACATCTGAATTCGCTGCAAAATCACATGGCGTTTGCCTTCGTTGTGCAAAATCAACTCAATTTGATCTTGGCTGCCAGATCCAGGTTTCAGAATGGCAGATTCAACGGTGACGACCGGCCGTCCAATCGCGGGACCCACATACACAGAAGCTACAAATTTCATTAAAAATTGAAGTTGCAGGCCCTGATTGATTTTGACTTTGTTAAATTCCACAGGGAGTTGCTCAACAATCAGTCGAAAGGACTTTTCACTTGGTAAATTCTGAGATCCACGCCAGGTGATTTTCAAAGCCCGGGATTGTTTTGGTTCTAGCCTCATTTGAGGTGGATAGACTGAAAATTCAGCAGAGGGTGTGCGTTTTTCATGTCCGTCCAAATCGTGCTCGCGCAAAAAAACGCGAGCCTGAATCGCAACGGGTTGTGGTTCGGTGTTGACCACTTGAAAGGTTCCCTGGGCTTTTGTTCCAGTTCCTTCCAGGGTTATCTCGATGGGAGTTAATTCCAGGGCCGCTGAAAACTGCGATCTGAAAACACCAATAATTCCGAATGAAAATAAAATCAGATTTCGACTCATCCATCGCATACAAAATTGTATGCGACTCTAGAATCGTTAGTCACGTGAGTAGTCACGCGAGAGAACTTTAGATCTCCTGTGTGTGCCATTCGAAATCAATCGAGAAATTGAAGCTCTGCAATCACAGGACCGGCGGGGAGATTTGTCGGATAGGGAACGCCAACTGAAATTTTCTCGCCCGCGAGCAAATTGATGGTGTCTAGGGCCTTCAAGCTTTGCGGATCGAGCTCGACTTCGGTCTGGCCGGAGCGAAGAATCACTTTCACACCCTTGAGAACTTTGTGACGACCGCCATTGTTGACCAAATTCATCTGCAAAATCTGACCTTGGGCTGAGTTGAAAGACGAGAGTGACTCCACGGTTACTTTCGGCTGAACTCCTTCGGGAGACACATACATTGAAGCCACAAAATTCATTAAATATTTGATTTGAACATTGCCGCTAGAATTGACCGTTGCCGCATTGACGGGAAGCTGTTCGGCAATCAATCGGTAGCTCGCCTCACGACCGTGGGGTTTGGCTCCGCGATAGGTCACGCGAACAGCTCTTTTTTCATTGGGTCCCAGCATCACTTGCTGAGGATAAATCACAAAATCATTAGTGGGGGTTCGGATTTCACTGCCATCCGTGCGGTTGGTGCGCGCAACAGCTTTCAGCTGCACCGCTACCGCGACGCTGTCTTCATTGATGACATAGAATGTTCGGCTGCTCTGTTCGGGTCTGTTACCGAACTCTTGCTCCATCGGTGAAAGTTCAAAGGCGCTGGCCGCAACGGTTATCAACGACACCGCGATGGAAAGAAGCAGGGCTACGCGAGGCTTGAGTTTCATTTTCACTCCTGTGACTAGTTAATTCAGATTAATTCAGAGAAAGAAAAGAAGAAAGCGGCGGGCCTGCGACCGCTTTCACAACTAACAAGAATTACAAAGCAGCGATTTCGAAAGTAACTGTGTCGGAAAAAGTTCCTGCTAATGCAGAAGGCTTTCCGGCAAAGTTGATTTTCACATCGCTGTTGTCAACAACAGGAGCAACCAAAGCACCAGTGAGTTTAACTTGTTGTGCACTAGTTGTTGGAGAAAGATAAGCTCCTCCGTCATAAGAGAGCTTGTAAGCTACTTTTTCACTGGGCACAGAAGTGTGAACCAGGTTTCCGCCGTTAGCAGAGCTCATTGTCACTTTGTATCCAGCGAGGTGATTGGTAGACTCAGTCACGGTAGCAACCAACGTATTTGCTTCACCATCAACGATGTTCAATTTTGTCGCTTCAGCTTTTGCATTCACTTTTAAAGAACATTTAGTTTCTACAACGCCAGACAAAACCAATTTGTCTTTAGCTGTACAGATGTCGCCTTTACAAGGTGGTGGGGCAACAGTGGCCGACGCAGATTGAACGAAAGCCATCGCGCCAAACGCAAGAGCCGCACTCAACATTGAATTCATAGCAGTCATATTTTCTCCTTAGTTACTCGGTTTGTAACAACTTCTAAAACGCTCTAAAAGAAATTCACCAACGGCCAATTGATTCCTCCCCCTCGACGATTTGAGCTGTTATGGTCCGTCCGAGTTGCAATCTTGACGCCATGTTCTGTGAGGATTCATTCACAAACCATTGGATTTATTGATGAATAATGCATTGAGTCAAAAGCAGTGCGCGGCGCCTATCTTGGCTGGCGGACAGGCCGTGAAAAAACTCCGACTTCGGAGTTTGGTCTTCGGTGTGGCCTCCTCGACAATGTCCTGATTGCCAAAAAGAAGCTCACTGCCGAGTTGTTCGACTGTCTTCCCCACGCCGCTGGTTGGATTTTTCTTCTGAGTTCAAAAATATGGTCTCGAGAGCTGACCGCGGAGCCTTCGTTCATTTGGGCTCATTGGCCTTGAGATTGCTCCCTTTGGAAGACCGAATCCCTCCATAGATTTCAAAGATTTCAATTTCGCATCCGATGGGAGAGCTTTTGAAAAATAGGGTGTACATGTTTTGGGGCGTGCTGCTGGTGATCTTGGCTTCCGAAATCCTTCGAGCCGACGAAACCGCTAGTTTGATTCTGACGGGCACCGTTCCCCAAGCCTATTCACTCGATGTGGAGGCCTTGCCGAAAGCCACGCAGCTAAATATCGCGGGTGGTGAATCCCGCCAGCTCGTGGCGATCGTTCGTGAGCGCTCGAACGTCTCGACTGGCTATATTGTCAGGGTTTCATCTGCAAATAACGGAGTTTTGGCTCATGAAAGTGGACTCTCGGAACACATACCTTATCAGATAACCTACGACGGAAAATCGAGTTTGCGACCTTCTGCGAATCCGACTTCAGTGAAGAGCACAAATGTGTTGTCAAATCCAGTGGATCACCGCAGCCCGGTTGAAATCACTTTTGTGGGTAGGCGGTCCGCAATGGCCGGAGTTTACTCCGACACACTGACGTTTGAGATCACCGCTCCTTAGACTTTTAGATCTTTCAAAAATTCGTCAGTGTTCGAAAAACAGATTTAGAATTTTATCAGAGTTATAATTTAACAATAACTTACTTAAACCGAGGATCAGATGCGATTGTTCGTTTATTTAATGATTGGGATGTTGAGTCTTCACGTCGGTGAAGTGTTGGCCGCCGACCTCGTTGTTGCAGAGGCTCAGCGCGTGGCTGCCAAAGCCAACGGTTGCTTCGGTGCGCTTGGTGCCGCAAACAGCAATCGGATTGTTTGCTTCAGAGACGATGTTATCGACAAGGGGCTTGCGACAGAAATGAAAGGGTGCGCGGCCCGAATTTATGACCTCAACACCAAGACGTTCATTTCATGGAGTGAAACATCACCTTTATCAGATCTCATCCTGCAGCCTGAGCCCTGTGGAAGCGGTAGTATCAATTCGCTGGTCAAACTTCCAGTCGCGGAAAATCAAAATGTGGGCGAGGCGATTGCAAAGGAATTTCGCAATAAGGGAAAAGTATTTAATATTTCGACGTCACCCAAACGGATCTATTTTATTGCGGAGTTCGTGAAGTCTGTAAATCAAGCCTTTTCTGAAGACGGCAGTCAGCGATCGAGAGGGCTCGAGGAGGGAACGGGTCAAGAATCAGGCGCCGCCGAACCGCCGATGGCAGTTCCCGCAGCGCCCGAGCCAGTTGAAAAGTACACAAACGTGAAGGTGTTTTTCGCCTCAGATCGGAAGTATGTGAAGTCACCGGTGCCAGCTGAAAATTTTATCGATGCCCGCAGGGACTCTGAACACCTGACGTTGGGCACGGTGGACGTCAGCATACCAGCGGATCACATCCCAGGCCAAATCGAGTTGCCTTCCGTATTTAGCCTTCAGATGACACCCGATCCAAGTCGCTTTGTTGTTCTCAATGCGGTGAAAGTTTTTAAATTTGATCGAGATTTTTATCGGCAGCTGAGAGCTCGAGTTAAAAAATCAGGAAAAAAAGACTTATTCGTCTTTGTTCATGGATTCAATGTCTCTTTTGAAGCGGCCGCCCTACGAACTGCGCAACTCGCGTTTGATATGAAGTTTGTGGGCGCCCCGGTTTTTTACAGCTGGCCATCCGAAACGATTTTGCGTTACACCACCGCGGAAAAAAATGTCGAGTGGACCTTCGAACATTTGCAGAAATTTTTAAAAGACCTCGCAGCTCAAAGTGGTGCCGAGCAAATTCATCTCATCGCGCACAGCATGGGCAATCGCGCACTGACGAAGGCGCTCCATCAGCTCGCCATCAGTGGAATCTCCGCTCACCCCGTGGGTGACACAAAGTCGCCAACATTTCAGAATGTGATTTTGGCCGCGGCCGACGTGGGGCAAACCGATTTCAGGGAAATTGAACAGGCGGTCCGATCCACAACGAAGTCCCTGACTTTGTACGCCTCCAATTATGACAGGGCTCTGAGTTTGTCGGCGGCGATTCACCAAGAACCAAGACTGGGGCAAGCCGGTTCTGACCTGGCCCTCTTTCCCGACGTCGAAACAATTGATGCGTCCAACATCGATCGGTCCTTCGTCAATCGGTCTTTGCTTGGTCATTCCTATTATGGCGACAGTTTGAGCGTGGTTAAAGACCTGGAAAGTTTAATTGTTGGTGCGCAACCGGCCAGTCAGCGTGCGGGGCTCACTCTAATTCCTAGCGACTTTGTTCCTTACTGGCAGATCGACGTTCCTGAGTGAGGAAAGGTTTATCTCGCGATTCAATCCGGGGAAGCGCTGCGCTCGCAAATTCTACGGCCAATCTTGCGGTGATGTTTGCATCGTCAAAAAGCGGATTGAGTTCTACGATATCCAAAGATCTCATCCAGCCCCATTTGGCAATGAGCTGAAGTGCCACCAACGCTTGGGCTCGATTGGCGCCAGCAACAACGGGAGTGCCCACGCCAGGTGCTACGGCGGGATCTAACCAATCCATGTCGAACGAGACATGGTAGCCGTTGGCATTTTTCGAAGCCAGTTTGTGGGCCTGACTTATGACCGTTGCGATTCCCATTCGTTGGATGTCCTCAGCCGTGAAAACATGGACACCCAACTCCGTGATGATTTTTCTTTCACCGTCATCGAGATCGCGCGGGCCAATGAGGACCGTGTTTTCGGCTCGAAATCCTGAAAGGCGGCCCCTCATTAAATTTAAATCTGAATCGCCGAGACCCAAGAGGTGCGCCACTGGCATACCGTGAATATTTCCCGTCAAGGAACTCTCGGGCGTGTTGATATCTCCGTGGGCATCAAACCAAATCAAGCCGGTCTGAAGATTTTGGTGCTCAAAAAATTGACTAACGGCCGAAGCGCTGCCCATTGCTAAGCTGTGATCTCCACCAATCACCAATGGAAAATATCCTTCTTGAAGCGCCATCGACACCGCATGGTGCAGTCGGCGACAAACCGAAACGACTTCGTTTTTGAAACGGCACTTTGAGTTCAATGAAACTCTGTCATCAGGCGATGGCGGAACCGTGTGGACATCTCCAGCGTCACGAACCTCATGCCCCAGGGCCTGAAGGTGCGAAACGAGGCCGGCCGCTCGCGCCGCCGCTGGCCCCAGAGCAGCGCCTCGAAATTCCGCTCCTAAATCCAATGCCACACCTATGACTTTGATTTTCATGGCTCTCATCATCTCGCTCTCGCGAGAGAGGTCAAGACACGAAACCAAAATTGCGTTTGGATTTGGTCAGGATTTTGCGCTACCGGCCAAAGGGTCATCGCCTCTCGGACCTGGCATCCATGACAATGAGAGATTGCCGATTTCCACCTAGAAATGGCAGGGTGAGAGTATGAAAATGCATTTGAAACTTTCATTCGCTGTGTGGGTTCTAATGATCGTCGCAGCTTGCACTGGCAAGGTCCGCTCATCAAAGGTGGGCGACTGCATCAGCCGGGTGGATAGCGGGGATATATTGAAAGTCACTCGCATCGACGAACAAAATAAAACGTGGGTTCAAAATCTTTCGAAACAAGGAAGCTTTGAAGAGCTGCCGGCACCGACCAACCATTTTGTTGAGGTGCCGTGTTCCCCCGCGCAGTGACGGGCCGAGAATCTTTCGACGATGGCGAAACTTTGATTACTGCGCTCCCAAATAGTGCATTTTTAAATTGCCATATTGGTTAACCAGGATGACCTGTGCGGGCTGTATTGGGAAACGCTGACAGATACTGACAGTGGACTCTTTGGTGTGGAGATTGATTGCGCTGACGTATACGTGCAGGTCGCCATCTTTTTCGATAGCTTCATAGGTGATCGGAGCTAACTCATCTGCGCAACCCAACAGGCCAAATTCAAGATTGATAACGGTTCCATTGGCGATGCAAGTGACACCTGCTGGGCACAACGGCTGCGTGGATGTGACAACGCCTGCAATTGGAGTCAATGCCCGAGCTTCCCCCTGGATTTTGTAATAAGTGGCTGCAGATGCCGAGTTTGCTGCAAAGCTGATCAAGGCAAATAAAGAACGGACGGTAAATGTTTTCATGTGAATTCCCCTTATAGGATAAAATCTGATTGCAAAAAATTTTGCATATCGAATCGCAGTACCCAGCACAATTCATGCCAATTTCGGATGACGCTGAAGTGA
>CALCCV010000089.1 GCA_937900305.1 uncultured Pseudobdellovibrionaceae bacterium
ACTACCTTGGCCGATTATTTTCAGATCTCGGTGAAATTCGAAGTTTCTTAGACGGATTGTTTATTCATTTGATTAACCGAGATTTGGAAAATCCACAGTTGATCGAATACCTTGTTGCTTCGATCAACGGATTGAATTACATGGACTCTTTGATTCGCAGTCCTGATTCGAGCTTTGATGTCTATGACGTCAGACGCTTGCAGGTTCAAGTTGTCAAACGTGAGGTGCCTTCCATCACGGACGAAAACGGCGAACTGAAACCATTGGCCCAGTTGCAAAGTGAAGTTGCGGCTTTCAAAGCCGAAAACGAGCAGTTGCAAAAAGAAGGTCGCTTGCACGAATTGAATACTCCGCAGTTTCAAGGTTTGCATGCGTTGGTGTTGGTGGAAGGGAAGTCGACGTATGACTTAAGACCCGAATCTCGAGACGAACAAATGCAGACGCGCGGGATCGGACTGGATAAAGCGGTGGCGTTGTTGCTGATGTTAGATCGCTCCTCAGTCAGCTCGTCATCCACATCGACTTCATTGCCAGTTTCCTACATGGAGATGGAGGCGTTATTGAGTGGACCGGTGGCCGAAAACTCGATTGTCGTGCAAACTCTGAAAGATGTTTTGAAAGATGATTTGCAAGCGGTGCAGGTTGATCCGGTTCTAGGGACAGTGGCGTTGAATAAAAACGAGCATCCAACGACGATTACGAATTTGATGATGGATTTAGCGAAAGACATTTCGATTTTTGGTTTGGCGCCGAATGGATTGGACACCCTCAGCGGAGTCAACTCGTACTTGTTCAGGGTGGGCAGTGGCCCCGAAGGCACTCACCCAACGGGCAGTCGCTTTATAAATGATTTGAAAGAGCGCGTGGGATCTGCAAACGCGCCACTGTATTTTGAAACAGACGCCGCAAATGTCACCAATCCGATGATTGCCGAGATGTCAGAGCAACGATCGTACTTCGACATTTCCCCGGCTCTGCAGACTGAACTCGATAAGGGGTTTGTTCTGGCCGATCAAGTTGTGCATGAATTGGATGAAGCAGGTATTGACAATGGCGTGATCACGGATGACTTAGCGGCCATCGTGGCTGCAAAAGTTTCAGCATCGGCCGAAGGACTTTTAGCGCAAGTGAAAATTTTGAAAGCGCCGGTGCAAGCCCTGATGATTCAAAACGGATCTTCGCCGGAAGAGGCGGATGGCTTTTCTGAACTGATCGCCGAAAAAGTTTTGACCTTTTCAGCTTACACACGAGCACAGCTGGCTGTGAATTTGGCGAAAGGACTCGATGCTGAGCAAATGATTGCCGAAGGCCAAGCAACCAGCAATGCGGATTTGGTGGCCGAAGGCCAGGCTTTGCAATTGCAGCTCGCCAGTGATCTGAAAGATCTTGAGGCAAACCAAAAGCGTTTGGTCAAACAGGTGCCGTCGTTGTTATTGATGCAGGTCGCTCTTGAAAGAAGCCTGAGCCCAAGTTCGATCAATAAACTCGCCACCGTCACGGCTCAAAATGAAGTTGATGGGATTTTAGTAGAAGTTGGAATTCAGACGGTTGTTCAAGATCTCTTGGCAGCGGGAGTTCCTATTGAAGAAATACAAAAGATATTGACTCAACTTTCACGCAAACAACTCATTGAATTAGCGATAAAAGCGTTGCCTGAAGACGTCGTTGCTCAGCTCGAAGCCATGAAGACCGCAAAGGCTGACCACATTGCGGCCAATTTGGCTGACGTCGCTAACGACTCGGTTGTTGTCTTGGCGAGTGAGAAGGCGCAATGGCAAAATAAATTTCAGACTTTGCGAGAAATGAGACAGAGATTTGTGCAAGGTTTTTTGAACTAGCTGAAAAGTAAAATTGAAATAAAAATAAAAATCAAAGGCTGAAATGTTGTGGCCCGGGGAGTTCCTCGGGCCACTTTTTTTTGCCGGCGGCGGCCAAGCTAACGGAAGTTCAAGGCGTCGGATTTTCTAGGTGGAAACCGATGATTCAATTTGATATTTTTAGAAAAACGCATGCAGGGTGCTTTGCTTTGCATTTAGAATGCCCAACTGACTTAATTACATGAAAGAGGTTTTTATGTTTAAATTGTTTTTTCTTATCGCGAGTTTACTTGCATTTACTTCTGTAGGCGCCGCGGACTGTTCGTATAGAAACAACGGAGATTATGCTGACGACTGGTGCACCTCTAAATTAAACCTGACAAAACCAATCGATATCCCTCCTGGAACATCTGTCGTAGAGTTTTCCAAGGACATCATCGTAGAATCGAGCACTCAAACCGTACGCATTTGTTTTCTCGACGTGCAAGAGACATCCCTTAAGACCAGAGGCTGGAAACCAGGTGATGTTTTTGAAGTAACAAATATTTGGAAATCTTCTGACGATTTACGACGCCCATCCACAATTCTGATGGTAATTCCTCCCGAGGATGAGAGTAAGCGTTTTTATCTATCTTGCTTCAGCCAACCTGAAAAGGGCTTGCGAAGTGCGTTGAATGATGCCGAACTCGCCAAAGTCGTTGGCGGAGCGGCTACGATTGAACTGAGTAAATAAATTGAAATTGACTTATAAGAGCTTTGATTTCTAAGTGGATAGATCAATGAAGAGTGTAGAAAATTTTGTTTAAACAGATTTTTTGAAGAACGTGAAGAGTCTTTCAAATTCCACCCGCGCGGAGCGCGGGCCGTTTCTAACCCAAGTCTAGTCTGAAATTGCGAAATCAGATCTCGATTGCGATCTGTTATTTCGGAAAATATTTCGGAAAATACAATTGTTGCCAGACAAAGGTGAAAGACGAGTTTTGAGAATGAATTTTTCAATCGAACAAGTGGCAGAAGAGTTCCGAGTCTGGCGAGCATCAAGAAAACTCCCAAAGCAACGTATCCCAGAAGATTTGGCATTGAAAGCCAGACACTTAGCTAGCTTTTTGGCCGGCGACGGGCTCTCCGGGTTTACTTAATTTAATTCAATAAATTCTCTTGATTGATTTTTTTCCGGCGATTGTCAGCACTGTCCAAAAGATCGACGATTCTTTTTGTCAGTCGGGAATCAGAGCTCGATTGTAGGGCTTACGTAGAGTTTCCGGCCGAGTTTCAGATGCTTTCTCGCTGGCCTTAGGGTTGCAATAGATGTCATCACCCCCCCTTGGCGGCCAGGCTTCTCCCCCAGCCTGGTCGCTTTTTTTTCTTCTTTTTTTCTATCTCAATTTGAGAAATCATTAATCCTTCGTCGAGGGCCAGGATTGTTTTTTATTTAGCGTTGTTTAAGCTTATAGATGAACAATTCCCACAATAAACGAGAGAGGCTTATGAGATTCTTCCTAGTTTTAGCCATCGCCATTTCGACCCACTTTGCGCAAATTTCTTTTGCGCAAGATTCGCTGCAAGTAGAAGCGGAAGAAGCCCAAGCAGACGCCGAGGCCGCAAGAGCAGAGGCCCAAGAAGGCAAACGAAGAATGGACGACGAGAGAAAAAAGCGCGACAAGGCTCGCACTGAAGCTCAAGCGGCTATCGACAAATCCAAAAAGAACGAAGAGTCTGCTCGCAGAGAGCAAGCCGAAGCTGAAAAAGAGACGGCGAAGATGCAGGCCGAATCTGTTCAGCATGACAAAGCCAAAACCAGAGCGGAAGAAGAGTACAAGCAGACTCAAGCGCGAATTGAAGCGACTCGCTTAAAAATGGATCAAGTGAAAACTCAGCGCGATGCTGCGGAGGACGCTCGCAAATCCGCGGAGAAATCCACTGACAAGTTGAAAGGTGATTTGCGAGACGTCGAAAAAGAGATGGCCAAGGCTCAAGAAGCCACCGCCAATTCCCAAAAAGAAAGCGAAAAGGCGGGTCTTGAATTCAAGCAGTTTGAAGGCAATGTAGCTAAGCAAAGATTGCTCACTCAGAAGGCGCAGGCTCAAGCTCAGGCGGCCGAAGCAAAGACCCAGGCTGAGGTGAACAAACTTAAAATGGAAACTGAAAAGCTCAATGCTGAATTGGCAAAACTGAAACAGCAAGAAGAGCAGTCTGAAAAAAATGTCACTCAATATGAAGAAGACATCAAAACAAATCGCGAAGGCCAAAAGCAAGCGTTAAAAAATGTCGAATCTGAAAAAGAAAAAGCTGCTGACGCTAAGAAAAAAGAAGAAGAACTAAGAAAAAAACTAGGTGACGAAAAATTATCTTATGAAAAAGAAAAAATGAATTTGCAAAAAGAGATGACCACCAGCGGAATTGAAATTTCTAAGCTGAAAAAAATGGACGCCGAATTTACCGCGGAAAAAACTCGTATGGAAGCTGATTTGGCGCGAGTGACGGCCGAAACTGAAAAGGTTCGGACTGAACGAATCCGCCTTGAGACGGCAATCTCTGAGGGCAAGAGCCGCAATGAAGAGCTCAAGGGAAAACTCGAAACCTCAAAAACTGAAAAGGAGACGGAGGACATTCGCTTGGACACCGCCAAGCTAAAAGCCGAAACGGCGGGCGTGCGTGTGGCAGCAAATGCGCCAACGAGTTCTGGAAAAGTTGTTACGGCGGTGATGGCTAAGGATTGCCCAGTGAAGGCTCACTCCGATGGCAGTGGCGATTCAGTTGGATCGCGAAAAAAGGGTGCAAAGGTTGATGTTCAGTTTGATTCTGAAAGCAAAGGACAATGGTTGGCCGTGATGAATGCCAGTGGCTCAATGGCTGAAGGATACGTTAAAAAGAGCTGCTTAAAGTAAACACCCATGAAACAGCTTTTTAGTTCGATCAATCTATTGAGTGGTAGGCCATGGTGCCTGCACAACCCTTTGAAAGGCTGGACCATCAAAGGGTTGTCGGACGGCGAGGTGAAGGCGTTGCTCTTCAGCCTTTCCAATGCCGAAAAAGCTGTGACCGTGATTTGGCGCAAAGATTGGATTGAGTGGGAACGCCTGTTGTACAATGAAAAGACGGCGCACCTCATGGAGTTTGAAGAAACCGATGTGGATCCGCCGGATCTTCCTGAAAATTTATTGCGAAATGATGATCACGAAGTTACGCAAGTTCAGGTTCGTCGTCGCTCCCGAGGTGGCATCAATGATCGAAAATTTCGCCGCCTAGAGATTCGATTGCCCATCGAAGTTGTTGCCGCCAATGGAACTTTCAAAAGTCACACTGTAGATATCTCTGAAGGGGGAATTCACATTGTCGATCCTCTGCCCGATTGGGTGGCCGGGTATTTCCCAGTGATCATTTCGACTGAGACCGGTCCGCTGGAAGTCAACTGCATGATCGTCGAGGATCAGTTCGATGAAAAAAAACGCATCGGCATTGTATCTTTGGAAGTCGAAGAAGAAGAGCCGGGATTGATAAAGTTAAAAAGTTGGTTGAATACCAAGATTTCTGAAATCGAACGTGCTCAAAGAAAAGGATAAGGACCACAGCATGAAAAGCATTTGGCAACGAGGCATCAATTTTTACATCGTGATTTTTCTTTTGGTGGGCTGTTCCTCTCGGCAAAAGGCTGAAGACGCCGCTTCTCAACCCGAGGCCAGTAGCGAAGTCAAAGTGGTTCCTGAAATCCAAAAAACGCTTGGCGAGGAATTGACGGGTGAATCGAAATCGAAAGACAAGTCGAGCGTAGGTGCTGGCACGATTGTGACTTACGCAAAGCCAGACGGAACCGTCGCCGCGCCTGCCGCGACCCCAGAGGTTGCTAGTGAGTCTCCGGTCGCTGCCAAGAATCCACATCCTGCCGCAGGAATTCACCGCGCCGAAGGCGGCGTCGCGCCTGACAAAGCGTTGGGTTGGCTGAAGAATGGCAACACTCGTTTCACGAAGGGTTTTTACCGCAAAGATGGCGCGACGACCAAAGATCGTGTGCGCTTGAGCTCGGGTCAAAAACCCCACGCGGTTGTTTTGAGTTGCAGCGATTCACGCGTGCCTCCCGAAATTGTTTTCGATCAAAAGTTGGGAGAAATTTTTGTGGTTCGCGCAGCCGGTGAGGCCTTGGACTTCGCAACCATCGCGAGCATCGAGTACGCAATTGCTCACTTAGGTGCAAATCTGTTGGTCGTGTTGGGCCACGAATCGTGCGGTGCCGTGAAAGCCGCTTTGGAGGCCCCCGAAGGCGGCGGTGCGACCCCATCGCTGGCTGGTTTGGTTGCCGATTTAAAACCGCGACTGGCGAGGTTTTCGCCAACCAAACCTTCACCCATGTATGTGGCGGAGGGATGGGCGAATACGCTTGGAGTGGCTAAAGATCTTTTGGCTCGATCTCCGATCATTCGACAGGCCGTTGCGGATGGCTCTGTGATGATCAAGCCGGCGCTCTATCATTTGGGCTCAGGAGTGGTGGAGTGGAAGTGAGCTCCAAGAATTAACTTCATCCCCTCTTGCGCGTTTTGCAGGCTTTATGATAGCTTGCGTCAAAACGAGGGTGGTGTGATGAAAAACCAAAAAATCCAATATCTTATGGGGGCGCTGAGTGCTTTCGCCCTTCTCACAGTGGCCTGTACCTCAGAGAAAGAGAAGGAAGAGCGCCGGGAAAATGCTTTTGATGTCAGCGGTTTTTACAAGACCTCGCAATCTTCAGGATCCACTGTGGATATGAACTTTGAAATTCACAATGAATCTGGTCGTCACGACATCGTTAGCAACTTAGAGCGGACCAGTGATTTCACAGATCAAGAACGTCAGTTACTCGTCGCCCAGGGCTTGGACGCAGATAAGATCTTTGCCCACTTTCGCGGTTCGTTGGTGCTTGGCAAAGGGTACAATTCTGGTCACCTCGAGGGTGGTGAAAATGTGTCTCGCGATTTCGGTGAATCCAGTGAGTTTTTTGTTTGCACACCGACTTACAAATACGATGCTGAATACAGCTTAGCCTATTGCCTCTCTGGACTCGTTAAGAAAAAAGACAAGGTTGTGGATGGTGGTTTGTCGCTGAGGTGGATGCGCTCGCGCAAGGTGACTGTTGAAGGCGAAGAGCGGACTGAATATAGCGCTGATCAGGTTGAACTCAAATATCACTCGGACATCAGCCTCATTTTTTACAAACAGTATTTGGGTGCGTGGAGTGGCGAAGTTTTCCCATTGGCTAATGATTTTGCCACACAGGTTTTTGAACGATTGAGTCTCACAGAGTTGCCAGACGGAGCTTCTTTTTCGGCGCAACTCTCTCAAGCGTCTTCATTTGTTTACCAAAACGAAACGTACAATTATGACTCGACGGCCAGCAAAGGTGATATCTCCTTACTGAAAGAGTCGGACTACCCAGCTGTCCAAATTGTCCTGAGGTCAGAAAGTGGAAAACGCATCGTGCTCTTCGGACAATTGTGGAGTCTGGGAGATTTTACGGGGTCGATCACTCTGATCGATGGGGCAAATCAAAAAGATCTCGCCACCTTCAGACTCAAAAAGGATTGAGTGAACTCAACTCAGCTGGGTTGTGCAAAGTGGACAGCGCTTGGCTTTCAAGGGGATTTGCGAAGCGCATTGAGGGCACTCTTTGGTTGAGGGAGCCGCGGCGACGGGCGGGCGGGCCTTGTTGGCGGCTTTCACCAGCAAAAATATCGCAAAGGCGATGATCAAAAAATCCAAAACAGTTTGCAAGAAGACTCCGTAGGTCAGAACCGGAGCGGCGGCCTTTTTTGCCTCTTCTAAAGAAGCATATTGATTTAAATCCAACGCCAAAAATAGTTTGGTAAAATCCATTTTTCCTAGGAATAATCCAATCACCGGCATCAAAATATCAGCAACAAAAGAAGAAACGATTTTACCAAAAGCCGCTCCGATGATGATGCCCACGGCGAGATCAATCACGTTACCCCGAGACACGAACTCTTTAAATTCTTTAAGCATGGGCTTTCCTTATGTTTATGGTTGAAGTTATTTGTTTTTATTTCTAATTTTTACTCTCTTACTCTCTTACTCTCTTACTCACTTACTTACTCATTGGCTCTCTCACCCTCAGTGAAAGCTTGGCCTTATCGAAAGGCTGGCAGTCCTGTTAACCATTCACCTAAAATCAGCCGGTGAATGTCTTCTGTGCCCTCATAAGTGTTTACACTTTCGAGATTGGCCATGTGCCGGCCGCAGGCGTATTCGTAGGTCACGCCATTAGCTCCTAAAATATCACGTCCCAAGCGGGCGCATTCCAGCGCCATTGCCACGTTGTTCATCTTTGCCATTGAAATGTGTTGGGGTTCTAAGCGCCCTTCGTCTTTGAGTCGCGTGATTTCTGCCGCAAGCAAATGGGCTTTGGTTATTTCGTTAAACATTTTCACAAGTTTTGCCTGCACCAATTGAAATTGGCCGATGGGTTTGTCGAATTGAATTCGAGTTTGACTGTAGTCGAGGGCTTCGGCCAAACAGGCTTCGGCAGCGCCGAGCACGCCCCAAGCAATTCCAAACCGGGCTTGATTCAGGCAGGAGAGAGGACCTTTCATGCCGAGCACTTGCAGTTGTTGCTTCGCAGGTACGACGCAGTCTTCGAAAATGAGTTCGCTGGTCACTGAAGCGCGCAGAGAAAACTTCTTTTCAATATTGCGAACTTGAAAACCCTTGGTGTCCCGGTCGACGATCAGGCCAATGACTTTGTCATCGTCATTTTTGGCCCAGACAATTGCGAGATGCGATATTCCTCCGTTGGTGATCCACATTTTGCTGCCGTTCAAAATGAAATTGTCACCTTGTTTGCGGGCCCGAGTTCGAAGTCCAGCCGGATTCGATCCAAAATCTGGTTCGGTCAAACCAAAACAACCAATCATTTCACCGGCAGCCATGGCCGGAAGATATTTTTGTTTGCACTCTTCAGTTCCGAAGGTGTGAATTGGAAACATGCAGAGCGCTCCCTGCACAGATGCAAAACTTCGAAAGCCACTGTCGCCGCGTTCGAGTTCTCGCATGATCAGGCCATAGGCAGTTTGGCTAACACCCGCACAGCCGTAGCCTGAAAGTTGGGCTCCTAGAACTCCCAGTTGCGCGGCTGGCTTAACTAAATTTTGCGGAAACAAACCTTTATCAAAACAATCGCCTATGATTGGCAAAAGTTCTGAGGCCACAAATTCTCGAACGGAGTCGCGAATCGCCAGCTCCTCAGGTGAGAATCGAGAATCTAAGTGAAAATAGTCTTTTAAGAGTGTCTTCATGAGTTCTTTTATGTCTTGAGCGCATTTACGGCAAGCATTTGTAGAAGTGACGATTCACTGGCGAGCTTTTCGGCGGGAGTGTTGGCGATCGCCAGAACCTCGCTCTGAGGCGGGCTAAGGCTTTGGTGAAATGCCAATCCTTGGAGCCATTCTGAAAAAATGAGTCCCGGAGCGGCGAGATCGTACCAGTCAAACAGCAAACTTTTAAAAGTTTTGAGGGAGTGAAGGACATGAGTGTTCATATCTGCAATCAAGTAATGCCAACGCTCTTGGAGGCTGGGAGGCAAGTGTGCGGTCACCAAGTCACAAATTTGAAGATAAAATTTTGAAATCGTCATCTGTGAGTCCTTAGCTCGATAGTATTTCTGCGCGTGCATGAGGTCGTGCAGAACAAACCCCACTGAATCGTGAAAACCGTGGCGATAATTGAGAAAGAGGTTTTCATCCGTGATGACGGTGACCGCTCGCAACCCTTGCGCCTGTAAAGACAACAAGTTTTTCGGCTCGATTTCAGTTGCGCAGATTTGCAGAGGCCACTGCCCGGTCGACCAAAATTCTAAGACTTCGTTGATCTTGTCAGAAAGTCCCATCAGCAACCAGTCGCTCAACAGTGCGAGCGCTGAAATTTCAGGACGGGACAAAATCTGTGTCAACTGATTCAATCCGATGACCGAGTCAATGTGGCCCATGGCCTTTTCAAGTCCGTTGGGATTGAGGGTGGATTCGCTTCGCCGGGCG
>CALCCV010000090.1 GCA_937900305.1 uncultured Pseudobdellovibrionaceae bacterium
CATCGAAAACCAATTTCAACTCTCCCGATTCGAGTTGCTGTCGGAGCTGAAAAACCTTGTCCGCTAAACTCACCTCTCGCCAACCATAGTCGGTCCCCTCCCTCATGACGAAGGATTCGATAACGGCTTGCAAAGTGTCTTCGGCCAAAGCCTCAAATGGGACTTCAATGGGTGGATGGCTCATAGTTTTTTCATACTATGCCCACTGGGCTGCCTGTCAAAGTCCCATTGTGAGCTCGCAAGCTTGACCGAAGCGGGCATCGGTGTTGCACTCCGCCACGCTTTCAATCAACAGCAATCAAGGAGTCGGGATGGCCCGCCTAAAAGTCAAATTGTCGCGCAACTTGCGTCGCGCAATTCTGCAAGGACAACCCTGGGTTTACAAAGAAGCCTGCGTGCCCCCCGCGGAAGCGGTGGACATGGCCCAATTGGCGCAGGTGTCTGACAACAAGGGGGAACTGGCGTGGGCCATCTATGATCCCCACGCGCCCCTTTCTCTGCGTATTCTCAGCACCGAAAAGTTTCCGCCCCACAAGGATTTTTTGGAGGCTCGCTTTGCCCAAGCCCTTCGCTTACGACAACATTTGAAAGCCGCGAACACAAATGCGTACCGCCTCTTCAATGGCGAAGGTGATTTACTCCCAGGTTTGGTTTGCGACGTCTACGGCTCCACAGCCGTTTTGCAATTTGACGGTCGCGGCCCGAAAGAATTTTGGGATCGCGAGAGCATAGGGCAATGGCTACTTAAAAATTTAGACTGCACCTCGGTCATCGAAAAAAATCGTCGCAATGCCGATCGAACGATTGAGCACGTGGCGGGCGAAATGCTTCCTGGAAATGAGGTCGTCGTCCAAGAAAATGGCGTGAAGTTCAAAGTGAATCTCGAGAAAGGTCAAAAGACTGGATTTTTTCTCGACCAACGCGAAAACCGCCAATACGTTCGAAATATCAGTGCCGGCAAATCTGTTTTGAATCTATTCAGCTACACTGGAGGATTTTCCATCTATGCAGGCTTGGGCCAAGCCCGTCGCGTGGCCAGCTTGGACATCTCCCAGGGTGCCATTGACTCTGCCATCGAAAATTGGGCCCTCAACGAACTGCCACCCGCAAAACATGAAGGACTTTGTCTTGACGTCTTTGAATATCTGCGAGGTGAACCCGAACCGTGGGATCACATCCTCGTTGATCCCCCCTCGATGAGCCACTCTGAACAACAAAAAAGTTTAGCGATCACCAAATACATCGAAATTTTCGCAGCCGCTGCTCGACGGGTTAAAGAAGGTGGCGAACTCTCTCTCAGCTCTTGTTCGAGCCACGTTTCATTCGAAGATTTCTTTCACATCATCGATGAATCTCTTTCGCAATCTCGGCGACGCGGCCAAATCGTGCGGATCTCGGGCCAAGGCCCCGATCACCCCTTCCCCCACGCCTGTCGAGAAATGAGATACTTGAAGTTTGTCCATCTGATTTTAAATTAGAGTTAGAAACACGCTGGTGTCTCAATTTTCCACAACCTGGTCTCGATGTGAATCAAAACTGATCCAGCGGAGGCGCTATTTGCAGTTCTGTATTTCGTCACCAATGTCAGCGGAGATTTTTGAGCGGTTGTGCGACGATTATGATTGAGATCAGGGGGAATCACTCATGGACGCACTTCGTAAATTTAAGGCGCGCGCAATTCTTTGGGTGTTTCTGATGGGAGGCTTGCTATTGGCCTTTCAAAATTGCGGTCAGAGTTTGAAAACGGATGAAAATCAAAAATTTTCGATCACGTCGGTCACTCCCCCGACCGAAGATGACGACGATCCTCCCCAGGGGCCACAACCCATAGTTCCTGACCCCGTGGATCCAGAGCCCGTGATTCCGAAGCCCGAAGAGCCAACTCCCGATGGACAACTCGCACTGAGTGCCGACATGGTTTCACACCCAGCACCCGGCGGAACTCCCATTCAGGTGAACAACGTCGCCGAATTGATCACGGAGCTCGGGCGAGCTCACGACGGCACTCGCATCGTGTTGAAAGCCGGCACTTATGATGGCAATTTAAATATCTCTGCCAACGGCACGGCCGCAAATCCGATTGTGATCGAAGGCGGTGGAGCCGCGCGAATTTCGGGCCGGATCACGCTGACGGGATCCCACATCTGGTTTCATCGTCTCACCCTCGACAAGGGCGCGGAAATCACGGGCCGTTATAACATTTTCACCCACAATCAATTTCGAGTTCCAGATCATTCAGCGTTTTTGCTTCTCAAGGCTGGCGGGCAATTTAACAAAATTGGCTTCAATCGGTTTCACTCGGCCCCGGTCACATCGGGCTCTCTTACGAAAATGATTGCGATACATATGCAATCTCGAGAAACACTCACCAACATGGCCCGGGGAAATTTAGTTTACCGAAATGTATTTACCAGCGATGCCTTTACGACTTCTGGCCCAGGCAACCGCAGCATTGGAATTTACATCGCTGGTTACGATGCGCATCTTCTGGATCCGGCGGTCAATCGGATTGAACAGAATCTATTTTTAAATTTGGATTACCAGTGGGCCATTCAAATCAAGTCTGTCGCGAACATCGTCCGGCAAAACACCTTCCTAGGTAAAGGAGTTGGTTCCCATCAGGCGCGCGCCCTTCTGCAGCTAGCACATGGAAAAGAAAATTTGGTCGAGAGCAACTATTTTGAAGACACCATGGGTGTTTCGGTGAACGAAGGCAATTTCGAGCCAAACAAGATCATTGGCAACAAACTCGTCCGTTCAATGATCGACGCCAACTATGGCTTTGAAAGTTTGGCGGCCAAACCAAAAGATTCACTGACGAAACTCTATGCCTCCATTGGAAATCTCTTTATCAAAAACGACGGCTTGTTGCGCATTGGTTCAGCCTGCGATGTCTTTTGCGAACATGGCGCCGGCCCAATCATGAAGGCCGATCGAAACGTTGTAAAGGCCCATCAGGGTGGATTGGAAAGTCTCACACTCGGAACTCACCAAACAAACACGATCATCGAACCAACAACTTCAGAAATAATTTTGCCGGCCATCAAGATTCTCCCAACAGATACAAAGTTTGGCCCCTCGAACTGATCTGTTGAGTTTGTGCAAGTGAGCTGATTTATCAGCTCACTTTTTAAGCGATGGAATTTTTGCGGTAAAATTCGCCCCACCTCATTTTTGAATTGGCCAAGACCTGTCAATCGGCACCGTCGCACCTGCAAGATTGGGTCAAATCGCCACTGTTTTTCCGTTTAAGCTCGTGCAACGTATTTTGCAGTCTGAATCGGCGAGTGTGACATTCACCGAGGAGGAATTATGAAATTACAATCTCACAAAATTATTTTTGCGGCGGCAGCTCTCAGCTTCGCGCCCTTGTTTGCGAACGCAGCAGATGCAGTCAACGTTGAAAAATCTCCAGTGGCTCCGTCTCCCGCCGTTACCGCCGCCGATCAATCTCAACGACCGCAGGATGTAGAACTCACCCGAGTGATTCGCGAAGATCTGATGAAGCGAGATATTTCGATGGGTGCAAAAAACATCACGATCATCTCTCGCAACGGAGCCGTGGTCATTAAAGGCGAAGTGGCTTCGCAACAAGAAAAAAATGTCATCTTGCAAGCAGCTAAAACCCACGCCGGAGCAGCCAACGTGAAAGATGAAGTCGCCGTTCTGCGCTAGTTCATTCGGTTCTTCGTACGGTTCTTCGTAAGAGTTTTTATTTTTGAGCTATTTTATTTAGATTTATTTAGATTTGTTAAACGAACCCATAAACTCAACACCATTATCAAAAGGAGTTCCCAATGAAATCAACAACAAGCAAAGGCAACCATGTTGTTTTTGGAATTTTAAAAAATCGTTCATCTGCTGAGACAGCAATTGAACGCCTGAAAGAAGCTGGCTTTCGAACGGACGACGTCTCCGTGTTGATGCCTGAGCACGCCACAACAGA
>CALCCV010000091.1 GCA_937900305.1 uncultured Pseudobdellovibrionaceae bacterium
AATCGCACCTACAACTTGACCTATCGCGCCGACCTAACCGAATCAGAAACACTGATCAGCGGCAAACCATTTAGCACCAAAGCCTTCGATTGGGATCATGGAGACGTTCCTGAAATCTCAATCGAAGAACGTTTTTGTCGGCTTTAGGATTGGCACCAATCCCGGCTCTTGCAGCCAAGCTCGGCCCTGCGCAGAGCTCTTCTAATACTCCGCGAGAGAGCCTTGTCCGCAGTGGAAACTTGAACTCTAGAGCCTCATACGTGCCTGTGGTTACACCCGGCATTCAGACTCTGCCTTATGAAATGGACGGAGATGTAAAGGTTTTTAAACTCGTTGCGGAGCCTGTAACGATTCAATTTCAAGACATGAGCGATCCGCACGGAATGAGAAGAAGGCCCATTCACGGCTGGGGATACAACGGGTCCATTATCGGCCCGACAATCGAAGCTGTTGAAGGCGATAAGGTGCGATTCATCGTTGAAAATAAACTGTCTGATCCCACAACAGTCCACTGGCATGGTCTTCATGTTCCGATTGAGATGGATGGAGTGACGGGGATTTCTCAAGAGCCAATCCCGCCCGGAGGAACGTTCACCTACGAATTCACCCTCGAGCAGCACGGCACCTATTTTTACCACCCTCATTTTATGGGAGCTAAGCAGGTTGGCCTTGGAATGAGCGGGTTCTTCATTATTCATCCCAAGAATCCGGAGGCTCACCAAATCGTTGATCGTGATTACGCTTACTTTTTGCAAACCTGGATGATTCACCCGGGAAGTCCTATTCCAGACACCATGGAGATGACTGAGTTTAATTACTTCACGATGAATGGAAGGCCTGCACCTGATATAGTACCAATGCAAACCCAATCGGGAGAGCGTATTCGAATTCGGCTAGCAAACTTGAGCATGCTTTCTCATCCGATTCATTTGCATGGGCACAGCTTTCGAATCACTGACTGGGGCGCAGGCTTTTTACCTCCGCAGCAACATATCTTAGCTAACACGACAGACATCAGTAGTGCTGAAGTCCGCGCAATTGAATTTACCGCGGGTCGCAAGGGAAAGTGGCTGTTGCACTGTCATTTCATGCATCACACTATGAACGATATGCATCGAGACCCAATTCCGGGAGGCGGCACTGGCGGACACGCAAACCACGACATGGGTGGCATGCACACATGGATCGAAGTGGTGTAAACGCCGCTACGGCTCGAAATTATTCCGCGATGATGTGACCCGAAATCATGTCCATGCCGCAAGCGAATCTCACGTCCCCTTTTTTAAGAGTGCCCAGATCAATACTCACTTCTTTGTTTAGAGGAAGATCCTTAGTGATCTTCTGATCTTTGAAGTGAACTTTCGTCGCGCAGGTGGCGTCAGTCTTGCGAGTGATTTTTAAAGTCACCTTCGTGCCTGCGTTCACCTTAATCTCGTTTGGTTCGAAGCCCTTTTGAGTGACCTGTAAATCAACTACCTTTGTCGCTTCCTTAGCTTGCGTTGGGTAAAAAGCGAATAACGATATGGCCAATAATAGAGCTTGTTTCATGCTATCTCCTTTGTAGATTTAAGAATTTCGCGTTCTTTCCAAATATAAAATATCACTGGATAGATCAGGAGTTCTAGCAAGAAAGACGTAAAGAGTCCGCCAATCATTGGTGCCGCGATTCGCTTCATTACGTCTGCACCAGCCCCGATCGACCACATGATTGGAATCAGTCCCACAAAAAGCGCCAGCACCGTCATGAGCTTTGGCCTAACACGATGGACGGCACCCTCAATGACAGCGTCATGCAAATCTTTTCGAGTGTTCATAAGGCCTCGTTTTTCTCGGTCATGATAGGACAAATCTAAATACATAAGCATGAAGACGCCAGTCTCGGCATCAAGACCTAAAAGCGCAATCATTCCCACCCAGGCGGCGATAGAAAGATTGTAGTCCAGAGCTACTAAAATCCAAACAGCACCGATGAGTGAAAAGGGAACCGCCAAAAGAACAATCCCTGTTTTAGTCCATGATTTGGTATTGAAGTGAAGAAGTAGGATGATGAGAAACAGAGTCAGCGGAATTACGACCTTCAACCGCTCCTTAACCCTCTCCATGTTTTCAAACTGACCACTCCAAGAAATTGTATAGCCAGACGGGAGTTGAATTGAATCCGCTACGACTTTCTTTGCCCTTTCAACAAACCCTCCGATGTCATGTTTGGTGGTGTCAATATCGACATAAACATATCCGACGAGAGAAGCATTTTCATCGCGGACCATCGAAGCACCTTCATTGACCTTGACCTGTGCTATTTCGCTCAAAGGTATCTGCGCCCCAGTCGGAGCCGATATCAAAACACGATGGATGCGATCGATGTCTTGCCGAAAATCAGGAGCGAATCGAACTTGAATAGGATATCGCTCTCTCCCGATAAGAGCGGTAGATACATTTTCGCCTCCTACGGCTACCATGGCCTGATCTTGGGCCTCTTTAAGAGAAAGCCCGTAGGCTTTGAGTTTTTCTCGATTGAAGTTCACATCCAAAAAATAACCGCTAGCAATTCGCTCTGCGACCACGGTTCGAGTTCCTTCGACACCTTTCAGAGTTTGTTCGATGTCTTTACCGATTCGCTCGATCGTTTTAAGATCGGAACCAAATACCTTAATCCCAATAGGACTTCGGATCCCGGTCGAAAGCATATCGATGCGATTTTTGATTGGCATAGTCCAAATGTTTGGCATTCCAACAAAGCTCAACTTTTCGTTCATCTCGCTCACGAGATCCTCTGAGGAGATCGTCTCAGGCCAGATTCTCGTAAAAGGAGCCTTTAAGACCGAAGGCAAGGTTGAATACCACCGATCTTGTTTGCGCCATTCCAACTCTGGTTTTAGAACAATCGTCGTTTCGATCATGGAAAGTGGCGCTGTATCCGTCGATGTCTCCGCACGCCCTGCTTTACCAAAAACAGTTTCCACTTCGGGAAAGGATTTCAGAATTTGATCTTGAGTTGTTAAAACTCGCTGAGCTTCTGAAACGGAAAGTCCCGGAAGAGCAGTTGGCATGTACAACAGGCTTCCTTCGTGAAGCGCTGGCATGAACTCTGTTCCCAACATCGCAAATCCCGGAAAGATTGACAGCACGGCAATAAATGCAAAAGAAAGAACTAATTTTTTACGTTCAAGAACCCAGTGCAAAACAGGCTCATAGATTCCGAACAGCCTCCGGCTGATCGGATGCTTGTGCTCTGAATAGTATTTTCCAACGAGAACTGTATTTCCGATTTTATTGAGCCATTTGTAAGGTCCTTTGAATTCGTCGGCGCGAGCAAAGAGCATGCGCATGGCGGGGTCTAAAGTGATCGCAAGCAATGCCGCTATTCCCATCGCCAGATTTTTAGAAAGTGCAAGAGGTCTGAAGAGACGCCCCTCTTGATCAACTAAAGTAAAAATCGGCAAGAACGCGACAGCGATCACGAGAAGAGAAAAGAAAACCGAGGGACCTACTTCAGTCAGGGCTTCTAATCTAACTTTGAAAAAGCTCTCTTTTCTTCCATTTTCATCCCAGAGTTGGATTTTTCGGTAAGCATTTTCAACTTCAACGATGGCTCCGTCGACTAGTACTCCGATGGAAATGGCGATACCAGCAAGAAGCATAATGTTCGCACTCTGGCCAAGGAGCCACAAAGGAATGAAGGAAAGCAAGACTGCAATTGGGATTGTCACAATAGGGACCAGCGCCGAAGGAATGTGCCAGAGAAAAATGAGGATCACTAAGCTTACTATGATCAATTCTTCGATCAGGGTCCCTTTAAGAGTTTCGATCGCTCGATGTATAAGATCTGATCGATCATACACTGTCTGAATCTTCACGCCTTCAGGGAGTGTCTTTTGAATTTCTGAAATTTTACTCTTTACCCGATCAATAACTGCGGGAGCGTCTTCTCCTTGTCTCATGACGATGATTCCACCGACAGCGTCGCCCTGACCATTGAGATCGGTGACTCCTCTGCGCATTTCAGGTCCGATGGAGACTGTTGCGAGCTGCTTGACCAAAATCGGAGCAAGGCTATTGGGCCGATAAGCCACGACTGCATTCTCAATTTCGTCTGTCGTGGTTACCAGGCCCTGCGACCTAACCATGGCCTCAGTTCCCGAAAACTCAATGACTCGGCCACCGGACTCTTGATTTGAGTTTCTGACGGCATCTAGCACTTGAGAAAGCGAAACCTGAAGAAGCTCAAGCTTCCTCGGATCAACTTTAACTTGAAACTGTTTACTAAAACCACCGACACTTGCGACTTCGGCAACGCCCGGTACACTTTGCAACTTGTAGCGAATGTTCCAATCTTGCAGAGAACGTAAATCGCCTGAGTTTTGCTTTCCTGACTCATCGACAACGGCATACTGATACACCCAGCCCACACTCGTAGCATCCGGACCTAACTCAGTTTTGACGCCCTCTGGAAGTAGAGAAGTTATACGATTCAAATACTCGACAACACGACTCCTGGCCCAGTACAAGTCAGTCCCGTCTTCAAAGATGACGTAGACGTAGGAATAACCGTAGTCAGAGAATCCTCGAACAGATTTGACCTTCGG
>CALCCV010000092.1 GCA_937900305.1 uncultured Pseudobdellovibrionaceae bacterium
CTACACAGGCGAAGACACTCTTTCCCTACACGACGCTCTTCCGATCTGACCTATTTGTTTTTACGAATGAAATATCTGCTGGTGTTTACGCTGATCGCGGCAACAGGATGGATGTGGAAGCGAAAACGGCAGGGCCGAGCTCGCTCGCGGTGAGTGCAATTGGAGTTCAAGGATGAATTTCGAAAGGGCTAGGATTTGAATCAGGCAAAAAAAATTTTCACGATCGCGATTTTAATTTCCATTCCAATTTATTCGCGCGCGCAAAGTTCGCTGACCGACTCTTCCTACATCAGCCCAGAAGAAATTCAGGCGGCCGATCCCGGTGCGTCCGGAGATCCCTTTGCCGACACAGGGGTAAAATCCACATTGCCCGTTGTGCCGTCGACTCCAACCAAACCCGATGCCAATTCGATGGAATCGCTGCTCGAGAGCGAGGTGGACGCGAACGCTTTAGGAGACACAAAAACTCCTGTCCAAGATGAGGCGTTGCCCGCGTTTCCCGAAAGTGCCGTAAAAGCTCCGAAGGCCGCGAAGCAATTTCCTCTGGTCGAAGGGAGCATCCCGCCCCCTCCACGCCCCAATGCTCCCGCTGTCGAATACATTGATCACCCCTTGTCGAAACAAGGGCTATACCTCATCGATGAAGAAGGTCGTTACCACTACAAAACCTATGAATTCGAAAAGACCACCCAAAGCTCGTGGATTCACGTCGGCAGCGCCACTCCTACGCCTGATATCGTCGCCGCCGACGGAGTGACGACTTACGAAGATCTCTATACACCACCGCCCTATCCGATTGTGCAATACGACTATGAATGGCAGCCCTTTCAAAAATTTGGCAAGTTGGGTTTGCAATTGGGTTTTGGAGCTTTTTTTTCAAAGGGCCGCGGTCAATACACCACCCAACCCTCCGATCCCGATTGCTCTCCGTGTGAACCAGAAGAGGAATTCACTTTCGTCGGAGTTCCGTTGTCAGCGAATGTCGTCTACCGCTTTGAATATTCGAGTCGGCAGTGGCTCGTTCCCTACGTCGGCGGTGGCGGCTCCTATTATGCCCTCGTCGAAGTCCGACAAAGTGGCGGAACCCCCAAGGGTGTGGGAACACCGGCTCTCACGGGCTTTGGAGGAGCGATGCTGTCGGTAAGTCGCCTGGACCCTTCGGCGCGCTACACTCTCATCTCTGAGTACGGGATCCAAAATCTATGGTTTGGCCTTGAATACCGAGTCGTGCAAGGCCTCAGTGAGGAGCTCGATGTCTCGGCGAACATTTTGGCTCTGGCCTTGGTCTTCGACTACTGACGGGCTCAGCACGAGATGGCGGGCTTTGGCTGAGATGACAAGATGACAATAGGATATTGAGTGACACCTGCGACCGATGTCGATAGGACCTCAACACTATGTTGCGAGTGCGCTTTGAAGTTGGATACGACGGGACAGATTTTTGCGGATGGCAACGGCAAAATCATGAGGGCCGCCCGAGTTTGCAACAAACGCTCGAAGAGGCCTTCAGCCGACTCTTTGATCAAAAAATTTCCATTTCGGCCTCTGGGCGCACCGATGCGGGAGTTCATGCCCTTCGCCAAATCTGCCATTTTGACGTGGCAGCTCCAGAAGCTCGATTTACGAATTGGGATTTGCCCTACGCCTTGTCGCGCTTTCTGCCCACGACCATAGTGGTTCGTCGTGTCTGGCTCGCCCCCAGCGACTTTCACTCAACGCTCTCGGCCGTTCGCAAAACCTATCGCTATTTGATTTGGAATCACCCGCGTCCCTCGCCTCTCCTTCGGCGTTACACCCACTGGTCACGCCACCCACTCGATCTCGCGCGGCTGCAGGCAATGGCAGAGGTCTTCAAAGGGGAACATGACTTCAAGTCTTTCCAGTCGTCGGGAACACCAGTGCGACACACAGTTCGGCGAATTTTTCGTTCTGAATGGTGCCTGCGGAAATCGGGACTTCTCGAATACCGCGTGACCGGCAGCGGATTTTTGAAGCAAATGGTGCGAAACATGGTCGGTGCGCAGCTCCACCTCCACAAGGTGGGAGGAGATCCCGCAGCGATCCAAAAGATCTTAGACGCGTTGGACCGCAGCCAGGCACCGGCTCCCGCTCCTCCCGAAGGACTGTGCCTTCTGAAAGTCTATTATCCCGCAGATCTTGACAATCAATGTCGAGAACTTTAGAAATACGGATTCCCGAATGAGCTGGACATTGTCCTTGAGGTCGAATACACCCGAGGTCTTTGAAAAGATGAGATTGAAGAGCCTTGAGATTGAAGGGCCTTAGGAGCGAGAGACATGAATACGTTGATAAAAACATGGATGGCAAAGCCTGAAGAAGTGAAGCGAGATTGGCATTTGATCGATGCCGCTGACCAAAAAGTAGGTCGTATCGCCACCGAAATTGCCAACCTTTTGCGTGGCAAAAGTAAACCCACTTTCACCCCCCATGTGGACACCGGTGATTTCGTCGTTGTTGTAAACACAGACAAAATGATTCTGACGGGTTCAAAATGGCAAGAGAAGAAGTACTATCGTCACTCTCGCTGGTTTGGATCTTTGAAATCAAAAAGTGCTGAACAAATGCGGGAAGAAGATTCTGCATTTATTTTGCAAGAAGCTGTTCGTGGTATGCTCCCGCCGAGCAAATTGTCTCGACGTTTGATTTTAAAATTGAAAGCATTCAACGGTGGTGAACACGGGCATGCGGCGCAAAAGCCAAAAGCCTACACCCTGCCTACGGCAAAGAAAGGTTAATGATTCATGGCTGCTGAGAAATTCTATTATGCAACCGGACGACGTAAAACCAGCGCTGCACGTGTGTTTTTGAAACCTGGCAAAGGTCAGATCACGATCAACGGCAAAACTTCAGATGATTATCTTCGCCGTATGCAATCGCGAATGGTGATTTTGCAACCGTTCGACGTTTTGAACCAACAAGAAAAATTTGATGCTCGTGTGACTGTTGAGGGTGGTGGAGAGTCTGGTCAAGCCGGAGCGATCCGATTGGGAATCACGCGTGCACTGATTGCTTTCAACGCTGAATACAAAGACAGCTTAAAAAAAGCAGGTTACGTCACTCGCGATCCGCGAATGGTTGAGCGTAAGAAGTACGGAAAACACGGAGCTCGTCGCAGCTGCCAATTTTCAAAACGCTAAGAACTTTAAACATATTATTTCGGAACTTAAAAACCAGACTCGAAAGAGTTTGGTTTTTTTTTGCCTCCATCCTTACGTTCTTCAAAGATTTAAAATTTTTTCTTGGCCGGACCGAGAATTTTTTGAAGG
>CALCCV010000093.1 GCA_937900305.1 uncultured Pseudobdellovibrionaceae bacterium
GGAGTTCAGACGTGTGCTCTTCCGATCTCCGTCTGTGCCAACAGAGGACGCACCGTCAGTCTGTGCAGATTGATTTCATTTTTTTTCTGTGCCATATGGTTAAGAATGGCATTTTGGCGAGGCAAAAAAGTTTTTGTAACTGGGCACACTGGATTCAAAGGTTCGTGGATTACAAAACTCCTTTTGTCGCGAGGCGCACAAGTTTATGGTTACTCTCTTCTTCCTCCCAGTGATCCAAGCATCTACAATTTAAGCAATGTTCTGCGCGAATTGCCGCAAACCATTGGTGACATTCGTTCTGGCGCCGAACTGAATTCTAAAATGCAGCAGTTTCAGCCCGAAATTGTTTTGCATTTGGCGGCCCAAGCGTTGGTGCGCGAATCCTACAAAGATCCCGTCACCACCTTTGACACCAACGTGATGGGAACTGTGCAGGTTTTCGAAGCCGTGAGGCAGTGCCCGAACGTCAAAGTGCTCATCAACGTCACCTCCGACAAATGCTATGACAATCGCGAATGGGCTTGGGGTTACCGCGAAAATGAGCCCATGGGTGGCAAAGATCCCTACAGTGCGTCCAAAGGGTGCGCTGAATTAGTCACAGCTTCCTATCGACACTCTTTTTTCAAAACGTCTCAAACTCGATTGGCGTCAGCCCGGGCTGGCAATGTGTTTGGTGGTGGAGACTGGGCCAAAGATCGACTGATTCCTGACCTCATCTCTAGCTTTGCTCGCGGTGAAACAGCGGTGATTCGAAGTCCTCAGGCCGTGCGACCTTGGCAGCACGTCCTGGAGCCTGTTTCGGGCTACTTGCACTTGGCCGAAAAAGTTTATCACGAAGCCGATTTGGATGATGGCTGGAACTTCGGACCTCAAGACAGCGACATGCTGAGCGTCGAACACATCGCCCAGCGATTGGTTCAGCTGTGGGGCCAGGGAGCTCGCGTCGACGTGGTGCCTGCCAAAGACGGAATGAAAGAAGCCCACCTGCTGAAATTGGATTGCTCAAAGGCCAGAAGTTTGTTGGGCTGGAAACCTCGCTTGAATTTAGAAACGTCCCTCGAGTGGACGGTGGACTGGTACAAAGGGTTTTATCAGCAAAAATCCAGGGTCGGCGGCCCCGTCAATGAAAAGATGGTGAATGAAAAGCTTGTGGATGTTTTGATGGATCAACAGATTGCTGATTTTGAACTGCGAGCTAGCACGAGAAAGGACCGTGATGAGTCAATGTCGGTTTTGTAAAACTGCGCTCACGAATGTTTTTTTGGACTTGGGCCTCTCACCTGTTTCGAATGCCTTTATTGCCAAAGAAGATGCCAACAAACCCGAGGTGTTCTATCCCCTGATCACCTATGTTTGCGACAAATGTCTGCTGGTTCAAGCCATCGATTTCGAATCGGCGGCCCACCACTTCCATGACAACTATATTTATTTTTCGTCTTTCTCTAGCGACTGGGTCGCCCATGCCAAGACCTACGCTGAAAAAATGATTGCCGAAAGATCTTTGGACAAATCCAGTCAGGTGATTGAATTGGCCAGCAATGACGGATATCTTTTGCAGCACTTTTTGCCACACCAAATTCCTGTTCTGGGAATTGAACCTTCCCGAAATGTGGCTGAAGCGGCCGAGAGAAAAGGAATTCCCAGTCTCGTCAAATTTTTTACCAACCCCTTAGCCACTGAATTGGCCGGCCAAGGCAAGAAGGCCGACTTGATTGCTGGCAACAACGTCTTGGCTCACGTTCCCGAAATCGGTGACTTTGTCAAAGGCATCGCTACGCTGCTAAAACCCGAAGGCTGCGTCACTTTGGAGTTTCCGTGGCTGTACAATATGATCACGCAAAATCAATTCGACACGATTTACCACGAGCACTACTCTTATCTTTCGCTCCACGCGGTCACAAAGATTTTTGAAGAGCAAGGATTGCAAATTTTTGACGTCGAGGAGCTAGTCACTCACGGTGGATCCCTCCGAATTTTCGGCAAGCTCAAAACCAACAAAAAAGACACAGTGACCGATCGAGTGAATCAGTTTTTACAAAAAGAAAATTCAATTCACTTGAATTCGCTGGAAGGCTACCGCTCTTTTGCCGCCAAAGTTCACGAAATTAAATTTTCGCTCCTCCAATTTTTGATCGAAAAGAAACGAGCCGGAAAAAAGGTCGCCGCTTATGGGGCCCCGGCCAAAGGCAATACTTTATTGAATTATTGCGGCGTTGGGCCCGAGTTGATCTCTTTCACTGTGGACAAGAGTCCTCACAAGCAGGGCAAGCTTTTGCCAGGCACCCGAATTCCCGTCAAAGATGTGCAGGCGATTTACGAAGAGAAGCCCGACTATATTTTGATTCTGCCCTGGAATTTGAAAACTGAGATCGTTCGACAAATGAGTGAAGTGAGTGCCTGGGGCTGCAAATTCGTCGTACCTATTCCGCGGGTTGAACAAATCAATTGATCTTTGAAAAGCTTTTTATCTCAGGTGTTGTCCTCGTAAAACCAGAGTTTCGTGAAGATTCACGGGGCTCTTTTTCTCGTAGCTTTTGCGCCAGGGAGTTTGCCGAACACGGCCTCGCCACCCATTTCGTTCAAGAGAGCGTCTCCTACAACGCCAAAAAGGGAACATTTCGCGGGATGCATTTTCAAAAGGAACCAAAGGCCGAAAACAAATTGGTCCGCTGCACTCGCGGGTCCGCCGTCGATGTGATTTTGGATTTGCGCCCCGAAAGTCCGACTTTCAAAAAACACCTTCTTGTGGATCTCAACTCTGAAAACAAACACTCCGTCTACATTCCGCACGGCTGCGCCCACGGATTTTTAACTCTCCAAGATGAGACCGAGCTTTTTTATTGCATTGATGAATATTATGAACCAAGTCTCGCTGCAGGCGTGCGATGGAATGATCCGGCCTTTGCCATTCAAATGCCCAACCCCATCGAAGTGATTTCTCCGAAAGATTTGGACTTTGCCTTCCATGAGCGACGTTAAGATGCGCGAGTCTGCTAAAAGTGAAATGAAGGTTCTAGTCACCGGCGCAACTGGATTCGTCGGCCAGTGGGTCTGCGCTGCTCTTGATAAGATAAAAATACCTTATATCGGAGTCGGCTTCCAAAAGTACGGGGCATGCC
>CALCCV010000094.1 GCA_937900305.1 uncultured Pseudobdellovibrionaceae bacterium
TGTGCTCTTCCGATCTACAATGTTGCTAGCAATCACTGAAGCCCACTCGGGCGTTCCGCTAATAGCCATGACGGTCATCGAAGTCAGCATGAACCAGATGAACGCATCGGGAACCTTGAACTGCAGTAGTCTGAGGTACTGTATCGGATTTGTGACTTTCGGAATTTCAAACCATCTCACAATTTTCTTTTCAAACATTTGCGACAGACCGAGGCCCAGCAAAAGAATGATAAATAGCGAAGACGGGAGGTGCAGCAACGCCTGCTTTCCGGTCACTTGATTGGCCTTCAAAACTTGATAGATCTCGGGCAGCTGTTTTTGCAAAAATGCATCGGCCGTCGCCATGCTCGTCAGCCCATTTTGCGAGAAGTAGGTGTAAAGACCAAAACTTCCGACAACAAATCCCGTAATCAATCCAGCCAGCAAAGCAGTTCCCCAACGTACGCCTCTTTGTTCAAGCTCAGTTGACAGACCCACCGACACCCACAACGAGGCCGTCAGAGTCGCCACCCAAGGGGAAGCAAAGTAGCCGAGTAGAAAACTGAAAATGAGTCCTAGGCCCCAAAACGGCAAAAATCCCAAAGTCTTGCGCAAGACACGCACGAAGGGTCCGCCCATCACTCCCAAAAGGGACGTAACAAGCAAAGACACCGACGTCAGGAGAATCAGACTTTTAGGTGATATTTTGGGTTCCATTTTCATTCAACCAATCTGGAAAGTTCATGATTTCGTTTTAGTTTCTAAAAAATTTTAGAATAAGATTTAAAATTAAGAATTGAAAATCTAACTAAAAAATAACTTATATTCTGCTTACATTCCGTCAGAGTGACGATTTTGCGAAGCGGCCTGCGCTGCATTTCTGCGAGCTTGAGCTTTGGCTTCACGTTCTCTCTCACGAGTTGCACTTTCCAGAAGACCTTTGCGGAAAATCTCTGTGTGCTTCGTGAGCGGGAGTCGTTCATCTAAGCGGGTGTGCATGAATCGCAAAACTTTTTCGTTGATGCGCATGATCCGCTCGATCTCGGCGATCGCTTGGGGATTGGCTTCGAACGTCGCATGAAAATAATGCGCTTTGCGAAGTTTGTTGATCGGATTGGCAAGATTGCGTTTGCCCCAAGTTTCCAACGTGTGAAACTTTCCTTTGAAAGTCGCGAGCGTGGTTTTGTTGCGGCGGAAGATCTCTTTTTGCTCTTCCAGAGGCGTGTCTGGATGGAGCAAAACGACAACTTCATACGGACGCAAGAGGTCCGCGTTGACGTGTTGCATAATGACCCTTTCGGTTAAAGCCCCCGGCTTTGGCTAGCGTGGGCTAGCTTTTAGTCAGACCAGGAGCAAGGTTTGGCTGGAGGCTTAACATCAAATGGGTCGGGGAGACAAGCTGAAGTCTTTGAGACGATTGGGTTTCACCGTACACTTGAGACATGGCTTTGTATCTCGAAGTCGTCGAAGGTGACAACCTCGGCGCAAAGTTCAAAATCTTTCCAGGTGTGCGAATTGGGCGCAGCGCCGCCGACATCATCTTAGATGATCCGCGAGTTTCGGGACTCCATGCCCAGGTCGAAAAAAATGCCAAGGAACAACTGGTCCTGTTAGACAAAAATTCCTCCAACGGGTTATGGATCAATTTTCGCCGCGTAAAGAGAGTGACTATGTTGCCGGGCGTGACCTTTTCGGTCGGCAAGAGCGTCTTCAAAGTCATTGACCACATTCCCGGCGTGCAACCGGGAATGTTGAAGGGCGGAGCCTATAGCTGGCAGCTGGTTTTGTTAGAGGCCATCCACTCTCTGACGCTAGTGGACCAGGTCGCTGATCTCAACAAAGCGGCCCTCCAGCCTTTTCATCGACCCCTGCAACTGAAGTTCATTTTGGGATTACAGGCTGGACGTGAAATTTTGATTGGTTTTGGCCCTCGGCTCTTTGGCAAAAGTCAGGCCGACTTTATGGTCCAAGAACCTGGGCTAGGGGACGTCTTTTTTTCCATCGAGCCTCTGGAAGACGGCGCCCTTTTGAAAGACAACAGTCTGGGCCAAGTAAAAATCAACAAACGGGTGATGAGCCAATGTTTTCTCAAAAATGGCGACGAAGTCAGCTTGGGTAATACTGTGATCAAAATTCAATATCTTTGATTTTTGCTTGAAAACAATCCGGAACCTAGGCCCTCTCCAAACTGCAGCGCGACCTCAGCTCAAGAGCCATTTCTGATTTTATACCTGTGTGGTCATCTTGAGTTTCACTTGGATCGTCACAACACCCTCTGCAATCTTAAACGCAACCGGTACATTCAATTCCTCTTTCAATTCCTGGTTCACGCGCATCACAGCCATACGCAGCCGATCCTTAGAAGATAAGTCGTAAGGCAAATTCCAAAGTTCTCGGCAGAGGTCCTCGGCCAGTAGCGCCTGTTTATTTTCAAACAAGGCCACCAGCAAAAGGCTTTGTTTTTTCTTCATGAGATACTGCGACCTTGCAAATGTTGCCATTCGGTTCTGCAAATCTAACCACAGAATCGGTAGTGTCTGAGCCAGTTGTTCGGCGAACGCCTTTTTCCAGATTGCTGAGTCTTCCGCGGGCAGCATTGAAAAATAAGAATTGAGAAGTTTCCACAATCCCGCTTTGATTTCGACGTCTTGAGTTCGCAAATAGGCGAGATAACACCAGCGCATCCGATTCGCGAGCGACATCGACTCGGCGATGAAATAGGGCATCAGAGCTTTCACATCGCCCGAAGACCACAGTTTCTTAAGCAACACTCCATAAGCACCAGATAAATGGAAATCCGTTTTTTCGACCTCCTCGTGAAGTTCGGGAGAAAGCAGCGTTTCAAAACGAATTTGTAATTCCAAGAGGTCTACCAAAAACAAACATCGATCTAGGTCATTCAGATACTGCCTTTTCGACAGAAGCTCGCGCAAACGAATCTGCCCAATCAGGGGACTAGATCGATGAACTTCATAAAGAAATAGACTGTGTTGAACATCCACATTCACGTTATGTGTGCTAGACACAGAACTAAGGTGCATGAGCCACCGAAGGCAGTCTTGACCCATTTCTGAAGACTCAAAAAATTGCCCTTCCAGTCTTACGATTTGCGAAGCCCACAGCGTTGCCAATGAGTCCCGAAGGGAAGCCACTTCTGGTGCCAATTTTTTATAAAGTATGTACGCCTTACTGATATTTCCATTTTCCTCAAGATTTTGCGCAAGTGTCATCGTCGCAGAAACTTTCGAAGCCGGGCAAATCGCATTTCGAAGACCTTCTTCCAACTCAGCAAGTGACTTTTGCCAGGAGTGAATATTCCCCAACACATAGTGGCAACAAACGATGTCGGCCTGAAGGTTCACATTGTTGCCGAAATCTTCTTTCGTTTTGATCAACACCTGAAGGGCTTCGGAGTAGCTTCCGGACCGAAGTAATTTTTTTCCGACTTCATGGTGGAATTTTCGAAGCTCTGTTGAGTTGGTCTCTTGACTCATGCTATCTCCCTTCCACCACATCTAATCACCTGTGCCTCCAGGAATGCGAGGATGAGGGCCGATCGGCCACTGACTCACGCCTGGCAAAAGTGTTGGTTCAATCAGAAATTCGCACAAGTTTTGCCGACTTTCGCGACCTGATTTTCTAATAAACACATCGATGCCTTTGAGTTTTTGCAAACCATTCAAGTACATTTTCTTATCGCCACTACTAAGAAGCTGAATATACTCATCAGACATCCACCGCGATCTACACAGTGAGATTGGGTCCGTCGGCAGCGCGATTTCTTCGGCTGAAGAAGAACTTGAAAGGATGGGAAAATCTAATGCTTCTTTTATAGAGGGATGTTCGCCGAAAAATTGTGCTGTTTTTTTCAGTTTCGTTTCGCAATTGTCGGATGGTAAAAAGGTTCTTTCTGGTTTATTCGATTTCAACTTTTTCGTCTCGGCATGCTCATGCCAAATGTTATCTTCAACTTGCCAAGCCCTTAGCGCAGCTGTTGCCATTCGAATTTCCGGAATCGCGATGGCACTCAGCACGTCACAAGTCCGTACGATATTTTCAGCATGCTCTTCGATATTTTGAAAAACATCATGCGGGCTCTGTGCAGAAGATCCTGATTTAACAAAATGGCCCACTAAGAATCGTCGTCTGTAGTCTGCGTCATTTGATATCTCATCGGGACGAGTGAGATATTGCACCAAACCTTCATGCAGCTTTGCTTTGGCATCGAAGATGATCGACAACTCATGCCCCATCGTTCTTAAAAAACTTTCCCAAGTCAGATGAGCGACATCAAAAACAAAATAGGATTGATTGAATTGATTTGTCCACCCCCATAAAAAGTAAGGTTTTTCAGTTCGAACAAAGGTCATATTTCGCTCAAAATTTGGACTTTTATAAAATGCGCCCTCAAAGGGAGGTTTTAAAATTTTCGAAACGCCCCCTTTGCACAGGGGTTTAAGATCCTTCGCCACTGTTTCTTCGAGCACTCCCCAACCAAAGGCCAATTGCCCGTTTTCTTCACCCAAGTGTTGGCAAAAACTTTGCCCCTGCTTTGTCGCCAAGATATTTTTCAACGCCAGAACATAGATGTCCATAAGCTTAGAGTTCTCAAATGCCGTTGAAAAAATCCAATCAGGTTGAAGGCCCTCTTGAGCAACACCTGCCGGAAAAGATTTAAGATATTCAAGCGAAGATTTCGCATCATTGAGGCTCGCTACCGCCTTCAAGGAGTGCGAGCTCATGACGAGAATCATAGGCATATAGATCATCGTCTTGAACTTCCCAACTTTTGAGAGGTGCCTTTTGAAGATTTCAGAGACAATACAAAAAAACAACATACCTTTACAATTATGCAAGTTCCCTGCTGATCGCAGGCAAATGGATCGATTTTAAGAGGCGGCCGCGCCCTAGATTTCTGTATCAGGTCGTCAGGTGTCGAAACGATTTACATTTCCACTACACCCAGCTGAAAGACCGGTGGGGGTCCACTAATTTTTCGAGCGAGTCCTGGCCACTGGCGAAAATACATGCAAAACTGGTTTCTCAATTTCTTGGGCGGCGGGTGCATTCATATGCTTTGGACAAAATTTGAATCCGGAACAGTAGCGAGCGAAGACGGCACAGAAATCTATTATGAGGTTCGCGGCGACGGTCCACCCATCGTTTTAGTGTACGGCATCGCCTGCATCATGAACCATTGGAATTTGCAGATTCAACATTTTGCAAAAACACACAGTGTTATCACCTATGATTTGAGGGGACACCAGCGGAGTCTGACAAATCTAAATGCCGATCACCTAAACATGGATTGGATGGCTAAAGATCTCGTTTGTTTGTTGCGCGCTTTGAAGTTAAAAAATGTGGCGGCAGCTGGGCACTCTTATGGGGTACCTATTCTCATTCAATCTTACCTGAAGGCTCCGGAGCTTTTCGATCGTTTAATTTTTGTAAATGGTTTCGCGCGCAGCCCAGTAAAAAAAATGTTCGGCTTGGACGCGGTGGAAAAACTTTTTTCTTTCGTTCACAAAACTTACAATCAAGCTCCCTCCGTTTTTGAACAGCTTTGGAAATCCGCCGTACAAAATCCAGTGAGCACTTATTTGGCGGCCTTCGCAGGTGGCTTTAATTTGAAAGTCGCCTCGTTCAAAGACGTCGAAATTTATTCTAAGGGTGTTGCCCAGATGAGACTCGAACACTTCATGCCCCTATTTGGTGAAATGTTCGAGTTGAATATGGTGTCAGATCTGCCGGCCCTCGATCTTCCTGTCCTCGTCATCGAGGGTGAAAATGATTTGGTCACTCCTAAGGAGCTCCAACAAGATTTTATGGAACATCTCCCCGAGAAGGAGTACGTCAGGGTGCCGTACGGATCCCATTGCACACAGTTGGATTTTCCAGACTACGTGAATTTAAAAATTGAAAAGTTTCTGGGCCGGGTCATCAGCGAAAATAAACTCGCGTAATATCAAATCCATACTTCTGAACTGAATCATCCGCTTTGATTTTGACTCTAATGTAGTCGCCCCGCACAGTCGGAGAATGTGAGTCGTCGTTTGTTCCCGAAAGCTTGGTCACTAGAGCTCCCGCGCGATCGTACAGTTCGACGAAGTCGAAGCCTCTTTCCGTATCAAATTTTGAAAAATACAATGCCATCTCGCTAGCGCCGGGAACCGAAATTTCAAACTCCTCAACCCCATTGGCTTGGTAGGGATGCACCGTCGATGCTGTTGCGTTGACGTACTGCCAGTTCGCGGGATCATTTGGATCGGGAGGAGCTATTGTATTCGTCAAAACGTTATAGGCATCAACCAAACCATTCGAAGCCACCTTACCTCGCAGTCCGCTGATGGGCTTTGCCGTTTTAATCAGACGCTCCCGCACTTCCAAATGTGTTATTCCCGGCTCCTGAGCCAAGAGCAGAGCCGCAATCCCTGATACATGCGGAGTGGCCATGGACGTTCCCGACCAAGACTTGTAGCCCGCAGGGGTAGAAGAAACCACATTCACACCGGGCGCACCAACGTGCACGCTGCGCTTACCAAAATTCGAAAAATAAGCTAATTCACCCTTATTATTAATTGCGGCAACTGACAAAACATTCGGAACTTCATAAGACGCTGGATAAGAAGGAACTGCATCGTTATTGGACCCATCGTTGCCGGCCGCCGCCACAAACAAAACCCCTTTGGCATTGGCCCGCTCAATGGATTCTTTCAAAGCTTGCGAAACTCCACCGCCGCCCCAAGAGTTACTTAGTACATTTGCACCCATTTTCGTTGCATAATCGATCGCCTTGACTGCGTCTGCTAAAGTTCCCGATCCGCCCGCCGTCAAAAATTTTACACCCATGAGTCGAACATCCCAATTGACGCCGACAAGACCAACTCCGTCGTTGCCTCTGCCACCGATCGTTCCTGAGCAATGAGAACCATGCCCGTGATCGTCTTTTGGATCGCCGGAATTTGTAACTGCGTTGTAGCCGTAGATGTCGTCCACGACGCCATTGCCATCGTCGTCAACCCCAGCTTGACCATTTTTTTCGGCGTCGTTGGTCCAAGCATTTGCCGCGAGATCAGGAAGAATGTAGTCGAGTCCCGTATCAATGACTGCCACCACAATCTTTCTTGAGCCCGTCTGGATATCCCAAGCTTTTTCGATCCCGATGTCGACCCCAGAAACTCCCGCTGCTCCCGTAGAATCAGCCTGACCAAAATTAATTAATCCCCAGAGCTGCTCAAGCATCGGATCATCGGATTTGCGGCTTGTTCGGTAAATAAAGTTTGGCTCAGCCGCTTCAACCATTTCATTTTGACTGAGACTCTTTAAGGCAAACGAAGATTGTTCAAACGACGCACCTTGAACTAAAACCCATGGAGAATCCGATAAGGAAGATTTAACGTACATCCCGAGTTCACGGGAAAGGGCTTGGAAGTCACTTTTGACCGACGCAAACGCAGGCCGCAATTTGACTAGATATTCACCGGGCACAGCCTCGGGCTCACTGGCAAAGGCCATTGAAGTCGAAAATATCAAAACTCCACTCGCCCACAGCGCGGCTCGATCCATAAGCCATTTCATTCAATACCCTCCCGAGAGCCCGCAGCCACTTGGCTTTCTGCGCGCCCAAATGATTTTTCGCACGTTATAAGCCAAAAGATGCTTCGCTCTGGGTGAACAAAAAAATCTTTGCCTGCTTAAAAAGGTTACTGATCAAGATTTCGTTGAGGTAGGCTTTTTATTTGACAAAATACATTCTGGTCTTTCGCAGGAGAAAGACATTTTAATTCGCTAAACAACAAAAAGTAATCGACGATCGTCGTGAAAGACGCGAACACTCCTGATTCAAGCTAATTTATGTGGTGGTGAGAAGTGGTCCTGGGTTCCCGCTAGACCCCGTCACCAGCTGGG
>CALCCV010000095.1 GCA_937900305.1 uncultured Pseudobdellovibrionaceae bacterium
TCCCTACACGACGCTCTTCCGATCTCGTCATTGATGGCGAAAGCTTTCACCATATCGTAGATGTCTGCCGTCAAGGCGTCGGATCCAGGTTTGAAGTTTTAGGACAGGGTTCGTCAGCAATATTGGCTGAACTCGTTGAGACCGGGAAACGCTCGGCTGTGGCAAATGTGATTTCAAGACGGGAATTGCCAACTCCTCAACCGCCCCACATAGATTTATACATTTCATTACCAAAGCTCCCAACCTTTGAACTGATTTTGGAAAAATCTGTGGAACTGGGCGTGCGAAGCGTAATTCCGTTCTGTTCCGAGTTCAGTCATTTTCGAGAACCTCAAATGATCTCAGCTGAACGCAAACTTCGCTGGGAAAAAATCATCCGAGGAGCCACCCAACAATCGGGTCGCGGCGATTTGATGAAGGTGGCCGAGTGTCTTTACCTCAAAGATATTCTGGCGCAACTCTCCGCCGGTGAATGTGTTTTTGCCTTTGAGGGTCAGACTCCGCAAACAGTCCGCCAATTTCTTCGCAATCATCCACTTCGACAAACCCAATCTCACTGGAACTTAGTCGTGGGCAGCGAGGGGGGATTTTCAGAGGGCGAAGTGAAACTCGCGGAAAGTCGAGGCTTCAAACCCGTCTCATTGGGAGAGCAGGTTCTGCGAGTTGAAACGGCTTGCATCTCTTTGACTGCCATCCTAAAGTATGAACTCGCCGAGTCATAGGAGAGCGTACATGACGGACATTGATGATTTTGAGTTTCGTCCCCTGACCGAAGGTCTAGGTTTCCAGAAGAAGACAAACCAACCATCAGAGGCCACCGACAAAGCATTTCAAAGTTTGCGATCATCAGAGTCTTCGTCTACCGGAAGCTTGCATTCATCACTGTTTGACCTCGACAGCTCTCGATCGTCCTCCCCATCTTCAACTGGATTTTCAAAATCTCCATCTGCATCTTCTCTCTCCGGCGAGCACCACTTGCATTCGTTTTTTGGACCTGACGTCGATACACCCGCCCGATCACCACAGGATTCCCCTAGTCCCCATCCAGACACAGCAGTGGATGACATTCTTCGAACTTTGAAAAAAAACAATCTCGACTTTTTCAATGAAGACCAAAAAAAATCTCATGCGTTTCCGAAAAGTCCTGGTCCCCAATGGACAATGTCGACAAATAGTTTGATGGCTCTGTTTTTAGATGGATTATTGATTCTCGCAATTTGCCTGACCGCCATGATTTTGCTGATCCTGGTTGTCGATGTGGACCTGATGGGAGTGCTGCGCGCCACCAACGATTGGTCGTTAGTAGCCAGTCACATTTCGATTTTCGCGGGCTTTTCAATCATCTATCTCTTGAGCAGCCGGTGCTATCTAGGTGCGACTCCAGGCGAGTGGGCATTTGATCAGCAATTGGGAAATCCGGCTGAACAAAAAACTCCTATCTATCCCCTTAAGGTTTTCGTGCGATCGATCTTGGTCGTCTTTTCGGGGTTTCTGATTTTTCCTTTTCTGTCCTGGGTGCTCGGTTATGACGTAGCCGGAAAAATCAGTGATGTTCGACTAATGGAGCGCCGTAAGTGAATTCTGTTTTAGAGTTTTCGCAACTGCGAGAGCTTCGCGAAAACATCAAAAAAAAGGGCCAAAAAATTGTTTTTACCAATGGCTGTTTTGATCTCTTGCATGTCGGACACATTCGATATTTATCTGAAGCAAAGACTTTGGGTTCAATCTTAATTGTCGCCATTAATTCAGACAGCAGCGTCCGACAGCTAAAGGGGCCAACCCGACCGGTTCAAAATGAAAATGATCGTGCGGAAATTCTAACCGCTCTTAAGTCAGTTGATTACGCTGTGGTCTTTTCGGAACCCACTCCCTTGCGAATCATTGAAGAGCTCAAGCCCGATGTTTTAGTGAAAGGCGGCGACTGGCCGATCTCCCAAATTGTCGGAAGCGATTTTGTTTTGAAGAATGGCGGCCAAGTTTTTTCTCTCCAATTTGTGCCCGGACGATCAACAAGCCAAATTATTGAAAAGTCACAGAAAAATTAGTTTCCCCACGGCAATCTGGAACACCCTCCTCAAATATTTTTCAAATACATCGACAAAAGGCCTTACATTTTCTCAAGTCTCTCAACTTTGATCCGATGAAATAGAAGATGCGTAACAAAACACTGCCGCTCTCTCAAAATGAGATGTACAGCCGACTGGCTTGCCTCGACGGACAACACCCCCTACAAAAGGCGGTGCCGGAGAGCGCAGTGATGTATTCGGTCGTCGAGCTAGGTAAGGGACAAGTCGCTTATTTCAATTTTCAACTGGCTAAAGAAATGGGATTGATCGCTAAAGATCATCCAGCGAGCATGAACGACCAGCTCCACGAAAAACTCATTGAAACTTTCGCCATTCAGATTGTGAACGAGTACGATGAATTGCATCAGCGACGAGTGCGGCGCCTAGTTCAAAAGCCCCACAAATTCATGGCGACTCGCTATCTGCAATGCCAGCACAAAAGCAAAACCGGCAAAACATCGGGTGACGGTCGCGGCATTTGGAATGGCATCGTCAATTTCAATGGCAAGACCTGGGATGTTTCTAGTCGCGGAACGGGAGTGACCCGATTGTCGCCAGGTTTTTCGCAACTCGGTGGCAAACCACTAAAGACCGGCAACAACCAAGTTGGTTATGGCTGTGGACGCGCAGATTTGGATGAACTTTTGGCCTCGGCGGTTCAGGCTGAAATTTTTCACCAAAAGGGATTGAATACAGAGCGCGTCTTGTGTGTGATTGACACCGGCCAAGGCTATGGAATTGGTGTGCGAGCCTCACAAAATCTCCTGCGCCCAGCCCATCTATTTTTATATCTAAAGCAAAATCGCCTTGAAGAACTCGAGAGAATGTTGACCTACTTCGTTGATCGCCAACTTGGCAATCAACGATTGCACATCGCCTCGAAGAAGCGAACTCGTAAACGGCAGCTGTTAGGACGCAAAACCAAAAATCAACATCCCTTCCATCTCTTTTTAAAATCTTACGCCTTAGAAATGGCCAAGTTCGCGGCCTATCTAGAGGAAAATTACATTTTCGTTTGGATGGACTGGGATGGCGACAACCTTCTTCTAGATCCAGGAATCATCGACTATGGCAGCGTTCGACAATTCGGTAGTTGTCACAATGAATATCGATACGACGACGTCCAAAGATTTTCGACAAGCTTAAAAGAGCAGAAAGACAAAGCTCGAATGCTTGTGCGGGTCATGGCCCAGCTGGTGGATACCTGCGTCAGCAAAAAGAAGCGACCTTCACCAGAGTATCGCAAACATTGGGCGGTTTTGCTTTTTAACAAAGAATTTCAAAAGGCCCAAAAGAGCTATTTCGTTCAAAAATTGGGAACTGGCGTTCATCGCCAAAAACTAAAAAATATCGAACCACTTTTTCGCAGACTCGAAAACTGGAAAGTGGGCAAGCGTCCCGTGGAAGTCGCAGACGGGATCGACAATCCTCCGGTTTTAAATATGCTGAGATTTATTCAGCTAAAGCAGTCATCACCAGATCGAACTATTGGCGTTTACGAAGTGATGACCTCATTTGGCAAAACGGCCAAGCTTGATAAATCGAAAATAGATGAATTCAAAGAACTAGATCGAGTGATGAGCTCTTCACTTTCCAGTAAAATTAAAAATCACAATTCGAACGTTCCCCATGAAGTTCCATTTTCAGGTAACGCTTTGATTGAATCGATCGAGATGCTATTAAAAGATCGAAAGAGCGGCGAAGACGTCACTAAACAAGTTGACCTCTTGATCAACCCCTCGCCCCTTGGTCGAAAGACTCAACCTAAGACCATGGACCGAAAACAAATTAATTTCCAAACAAAAGTACTTAAACTTCGAGCCGAATTCGAAGATGATATTTAGACCTCATGAAGAAAAAAAAACTCACTTGGGTCGTTAAAGTTGGCAGCAACGTTCTTATCGAAGGCGGACCGCTGCTCATTCGCGCTTACGCTGAGCAACTCGCAAAATTAAAAAAAGATCATGCGATACAAGTGGTTTGGGTGACTTCCGGTGCCATCGCTTCTGCTCGCGCACGCACTGGTCGTCAACACACTCAGCTTGCGGAAAAGCAGGCACTCAGTGCCATTGGTCAGCCTTTATTGATGGACGTCTATAACTTAGCATTGCAAAGCCAAGGTTTGATCGGAGCCCAAGTGCTCTTGTCGTACGACGACATGAAAAACGTCCAACGCCGCAAAAATCTTCAGGCAACGTTGCAAACGCTTTTAGCTTGGGACGTAATTCCGATTTTAAATGAAAATGATACGGTCGCCACCGAAGAAATTCAATTTGGTGACAACGACGGGCTCTCGGCCATGGTTGCTACCCTCGTTCAAGCGGATCGCCTGCTCCTTTTAACAAACGTCGATGGTTTGTATGACAAAGATCCTCATCGACATAAAGATGCCAAAATCATTTCCAATGTAATCAAAGTGACCGAGCGCCTTTTGGGAGACATCGATTCAAAATCGCTGTCGAACAATGGGCGCGGTGGGATGTATTCAAAAATCAAAGCGGCCGCGGTTGCCCAAAAAAATGGAATCGAAGTGCAAATTTTGAAAGGAGATCTTCCCCACCTGCTAGTTCGAGTCGCCGCCGGCGAAAAACTCGGCACAAAAATAGGAGGTCGGACGTGATGGATCTCGCCGCGATTGAAAATCGCCTTAAGAATGTCAAACGAGCGTCTCGCAAACTCGCAAACTTATCTCTTGAGCTGAGAAACGCGGTATTGTCCAGCTTGTGCGACAACCTAGTCACCTCCGAATCAAAAATTCTCGCCGCCAACCAGGAAGACTGTGAACGCATTATGAGCGCAGCTCACAATCCGGCATTTTTGGATCGCCTCCGACTCAATTCAAAGCGCCTCCAGCAAATGCGACAAAGTCTGATGGACGTCGTCGATTGGCCAGATCCCATCGGAGAGATCGTCGAAAAGAAGTTTTTGGAAAATGGCCTGGAGGTTCAAAAACAAAGATCTCCGCTCGGTGTGATTCTGATGATTTTTGAGTCAAGACCCAATGTGATCACCGAGGCTTTTTCGCTCGCCTTTAAATCTGGAAACGGAGTTATCTTGCGGGGAGGAAGCGAATCGCGCAGTACGGCGGCGGTCCTTTACGGCCTCATCCAAACAGCTCTTCACGCCCACGGAGTGACCGACGATTCTGTCTGGGGAATTTCAGATCCCGATCGCGCCCTAGTTCAAACGTTGATGACACAAAATCAATACATCGATGTCCTCGTTCCGCGCGGAGGTGAAGGACTCATTCGTCACGTGATTGAAAATGCCACGATCCCCATCATCAAAAATGACCGGGGACTTTGCCACATCTATGTTCACGAGGACGCCGATTTCGAAATGGCTTTGAACATTGTTGAAAATGCCAAAGCCCAACGGCCCGGAGTCTGCAATTCGATGGAGACTTTGATCGTCAATGCAAAGATTTCTGAAAAATTTTTGCCATTGGCCTATGGGCGCCTGGCCCCCCATGGAGTTCAGTGGCACGTCTGTCATCGCTCGTTTGCAATCTTAAAATCTCAACCACTCGTACAGGCAGCTCTGGATTCAAGCTGGGACACTGAATATTTGGATTTGCAAATCAACTGTCGCGTGGTTACGACCCAAGACGAAGCGCAAGAACACATCTTCAGGCATGGCTCAAGCCACTCCGAGGCCATTGTCACTTCGTCGACCGAAGCCGCCAAAAAGTTCCAATCCGAAGTGGACGCAGCCGCCGTTTATTGGAATGCATCGACTCGTTTCACCGATGGTTTTGAGCTAGGTCTCGGCGGCGAATTGGGCATCAGCACGCAAAAACTCCACGTGCGCGGGCCCGTTGGACTCAGAGAGCTGACCTCCATACGCTGGGTCATTTCCGGCACGGGACAAATCCGCACGCTATGACGGTCGAACCTCAGAGTTTTCAGAAGGAGTCACCGACGACGTCTGAGCCGCAGCCATTGCGGCAACCACAGGAACCGATTTCGCCAACGCTGACAAACTCGGAAGGGCTGCGGAAATATGCGCCTGAGAAGAATTAGCTGCCTGAAGTTGCTGGGCGTGTTGCTGTTGAGCCGCCGCCGCCTGCGCCTGCTGATGATTGATGTTCTGACTTTGAATAAAGTAGGTCAGGCGATTGATGTAATCTTTCAAATTTGTATTTTCCTGACGAACCAGAGCCAATTGAGTCAGGGCCTGTTGAAGATGTCCGTAATAATCTTGGCTTTCAGCCGCCTTTTTATCTAGAGCCAACTTCATTTCCACAATTTTATTTTCGGCCACTGACATCAAGTTCTTCAGAACATCGTTTTGTTGAAGTGCGCTGCTTTCAACTTGGGTGAATGAGTGTGAAATGTCCTCGAGCTTCATATTCAGATCTTCGATGTGTCGCTCTTGGTTTTCAGTGCGCAAATCCTGCTCACGAGTTTTTTCGCGCAGGCTTAAGATCTCGCGCACGGTTTCATCCCGCTCTTCAAT
>CALCCV010000096.1 GCA_937900305.1 uncultured Pseudobdellovibrionaceae bacterium
CTGGGCAATATTCAGCAGAATGTGCCTTTTCTCGCATTTTTAATTCCGGGATTGATGATGATGACGTTGATCAACAATTCATTTCAGAACTCTTCGTCGTCGATTGTGGCTTCCAAGTTTTCAGGAGACCTTGAGGACATTCGGGCGGCACCCATTTCGAATCTTCAGGTGATTGGGGCCTTGAGTATGGGAGCCCTCATTCGCGGAGTCATCGTTTCGATGGTCACTCTGCTCGTGGGTGAGGTATTTTATTATTTCACCCGCAACGAGTGGTTGGGGGTTGTCCATCCAGGCTCGTTTCTCTTTTTTACAGTCGCCGGGGGTTTGCTTTTTGGTCTGTTGGGCATCTCGATCGCATTCGTTGCCAAAAGCTTTGATCAATTGACCGCCTTCACGTCATTTGTCCTTCTGCCTTTGACTTATTTGGGCGGAGTTTTTATTTCACTCGATCATCTTTCTCCATTTTGGCGAAGCATTGCGATTTGGAATCCACTGCTTTACCTCATCAATGGGCTGCGCTACGGAGTTCTTGGGTTGACGGAAGTCAGTCTTGCGGCCAGTTATTCGATGGTTTTGATTTCTCTCGGGTTCGCTTTCGTTTTGGCCTCAATCAGCGTGACCAAAGGGTCCTTTCAAAGGTGGTGAGCAGTGTTTGAAGGATTGTCTGACAAATTCATGGGAAGTTTAAAAAAACTTCGCGGTCAAAATCGCATCTCCGAAACCAATATCGAAGAGGCCATCAAAGAAATTCGACTGCATCTCCTTGAAGCCGACGTCAATTTTAAAGTCGTAAAGAGCTTCATTGATCGGGTCAAAACGAAAGCTTTGGGCACCTCCGTTTTGGGCAGCGTGAACCCACAGCAAATGTTTGTTAAGATTGTGCACGATGAACTGGTGCAAACTTTAGGGGGCGAGCGCGTAGATCTGAAGTTTCAACAGAAGCCGTTCGTGATTTTGATGGCCGGCCTTCAAGGTGTTGGTAAAACAACAACGACGGCAAAACTTGCGCTCTATTTGCGTCAAAAACAAAATAAGACCGTCGGATTGGTCCCGGCGGATATCTACCGCCCCGCCGCGATCGAACAGCTTCAAATTTTGGCCAAACAAAATAGTTTTCCAGTGTTTGACTCCAATCCCCAAATGAAACCCGAGCAAATTGTTGAACAGGCTTTGGCCTGGGCGAAGGCTGAGAAATTGGACGGCGTGATTCTGGATACGGCGGGCCGTTTGCAAATTGATGACGCTCTCATGGATGAGCTCCGTAAAATCAAATCCATCGCTCAACCTGACGAAATCCTCCTCGTCGCCGATGCTATGCTGGGGCAACAGTCTGTGGCCGTGGCGGAAGGGTTTCACTCCACTCTGGGATTGACTGGTCTGATCCTGACAAAAGTAGATGGGGACGCGCGCGGAGGGGCGGCTCTGTCGATTCGAGAGGTCACCGGCATTCCGATCAAATTCATGGGTCTGGGTGAGAAGGTGGGGGCACTCGAAGTGTTTCACCCCGACCGCTTGGCCGGCCGAATCCTCGACATGGGAGATGTCGTTTCACTGGTCGAAAAGGCGCAAGAGGTTTTTAATGCCGAAGAGGCCGAGGCTTCGACAAAGAAAATTCTCAAACAAGAGTTCACTCTCGAGGACTTTCTGAAGCAGCTCCAGAGTCTTAAAAAGCTGGGGGGGATCGAGTCGCTGCTGAAGTTTTTACCGGGCATGGGGGATCTGAGCAAGCAACTAAAAAACATGTCCCCTCCCGAAGATGAGATGAAACGAATTGAAGCCATCATTCGCTCAATGACTCTGGAGGAGCGCGACAATCACAAGATTCTCAATGGCTCGCGGCGCCAGAGGATTGCTAAGGGAAGCGGCACCCAAGTCTCTGAGGTGAACAAACTTGTGCGCCAATTCGAAGACGCTCAAAAGATGATGAGTCAGTTCATGAAAATGGGCATGGGTGGAAAAGGTGGCAAGCGTTTGCCGAAGCTCCCATTTTGAACTTGAATGCCTGTGCGAATCGTTGTAACTCCATAGCCTTTCAAGCGAGGTTTAGACATGGCTGTTGTCATTAGATTGAATCGGGTTGGTAGCAAGCACGTTCCCAAGTACCGAATCACTGTTGCGGATTCCCGTCGTTCATTGGGTGGTCGACACCTAGAAGTCTTGGGCATTTATATCCCTACTCCCCAAGGCAAAGACGAAAAAGTGAAAGTGGATATGGACAAGTACAATGCCTGGATTGGCAAAGGGGCTTTGCCATCAGACCGAGTTCGTCATGTCATTAAATTGGCTGGCGCTGCTAAGAAAGCTTAATTTCGAAGCTCATTTCAAACCATTGAAAACCATTGAGAAGTTTCAGCGCGGGCGTCGGCCTGCGTCTGTGTTCTTGGTTCAGCCACGGTGCTTTTCTCATTCCTTTATTCCAGTGGGCTTTAGCTAAATCAGACTTCAAATCTGCTTTCTGTTCATTCTCGGGCTTCGGATTGCTTGTAAATTCAAGAAAATGTTTTGAATGTTTTGAGTTGATCTTTTGCAGAATGGACCGTTGGCGGACTAGCTAAGGAATATTCACCTGATCACAAGTGACTTGACGAAGTTTTGAAATCGTGAAATTTATTTGTTGCAACCAAGTGTAAAGAAAATTTGATCGCGCGCGCCCATGCTCTGGCGGCGCTGGAACCAAATCAAAGATTTTAAGTCAGTGGGATGTAACCGGATGTTATGAACTTTGGTGGGTTGATACTGTAGAGATCAAGCGATAGAGATCGAACTGTAGAGATTTAACCTATGAGAGGAGCCCCGTGGAGGAGATGATGGACAGTCTCAAAGACCTAGTAGAGCTGATGGCGAAATCCCTGGTGGATAAACCAGACAGAGTTGAAGTTGACGAGATCCCGGGTCAACAGACAACCCTGTTGGCTCTCAAAGTCGACAAAGAAGACTTAGGAAAGGTGATTGGTAAGCAGGGCAAAACGGCCGCAGCCATGCGAACCATCATCCGCGCCGCAGGCACCAAACTCAATAAAAGATACCACTTGGATATCGTCGAATAATTTCAAACTCGCTCAGCACAATTTCATCTGACTCCATCAGGATCGGTTTGCCATTTGTGCTCTAAGACTCAGCTCTAAGACGCAAATGCGGGGGGGGGATTTTTCACCTCGCCGAAAAATCGGTGTTCAGACTCCTCTTCACCTGATAACACCTGAGTGAAATGACACAAACGCCTTCCACAGCCCTCAATTCATTCCGACAGATTGGCAAGATTCTAGGTGCCCATGGTTTGCGCGGAGGCGTTCGGGTGCGCCTGTTTGCCGAGGATTCATCGTGGTTCAAAAAATGGAAAATTGCCGAACTGGTGAGCGGACAAGACCAACAGCGTCAGCGACTGACCGTCGCCTCGGTCAGATCCCTTTCGGCGACGGAGGCACTTGTCCATTTTGGTGAAGTTCAAGATCGCAATCAGTCAGAGGCTCTGCGCGGAGCCTTTGTGGAAGTTCCTTCGGACTATTTTATTTCGCTCAAAGGAGAAGGCATCTATCTGAGCGAGATTCAAGATTTTAAGGTCCAAGATGCCTTGACGGGCGGGGCCTTGGGCCAGCTGCGTGAGTTTTCGTCCAATGGGCCTCAGGATCTTTTGGGAATTCATCTTGAAGGTCGCCGGTACTGGCTGCCGTTCGTGCCTGAGTTTGTGTTGAAAATTGATTTCGAGAGCCGGATTCTCCACGTGTTTGTTCCCGATGGCCTCCTCGACATCGCGGAGCTCTTACCAACATGAATTTTCAACTCATCACGCTCTTTCCTGAGTTCATTGAAAGTTATCTGAGCTCAGGAGTTTTGGGGCGAGCTCGGACTCAAGAAATTTTTAGCGTTCAAACCGTGAACCCTCGCGAGTTTGCGGAGGGAATCCATCGCTCAACAGATGATCGGCCGTTTGGGGGAGGGGATGGCATGGTCATGACTTTGCCGCCCTTGGTGGCAAGTGTGCGAGCCGCCCTTGCCAAAACCCCAAATGCCAAGATCATTGCGTTGAGTCCGCAGGGGAAGCCCTGGAGCGAAACGATGGTGAGTGAAAAGCTGGCGAGCGGTTGCCAGGATTTCATTTTTATTTCTGCTCGGTACGCCGGGGTTGATCAACGCTTGCTCGCTCTCTTTGATATCGAGGAAGTGTCTATCGGTGATTATGTTTTGGCTGGTGGGGAATTGCCGGCCTTGGTGCTGATGGAGAGTTTGGTTCGAAAACTTCCGGGGACGTTGGGGCATGAAGGCTCTGCCTCGGAAGATTCTTTTGCGCGGGGATGGCTAGAGGCTCCGCAGTTTACACGCCCTCCAATTTTTGAAAATTTGACGGTGCCGAACCTTTTGATGTCGGGGCACCACCAAAAAATTCAGGAAGCGCGCCTCATTGTCAGTGCATTGATTACGGCGGCAAAGAGGCCAGATCTTTTGGCGAACGGTTGGAACCTTTTGAGTGCGGAGCAGAAAAGTCGGTTGGTTCGTGATCTCGAGGCTGAGAGGTGGACTGAGGCCGAGTTGCAACCTTGGGGATTGACGAAAGACGCGGTTAACGAACTGAGACAACGTTTAGCAGATCTGCAGGGAGGGCAGGGAGTGCCCTCGCCCTCGCGCAAAGGCCGAGTGGCTATGGGATTGGTTCATTATCCCATTTTGGACAAATCAAAAAACATTGTGGCCACGAACATTACGAATTTTGACATCCACGACATCGCCCGGGCAGCTCGAACGTATGGAGTGGAGCGCTACTATCTCATTCACCCGATGCAAGACCAACGCATGTTTGTCGAACGGGTGCTGGATCATTGGCGTGTGGGGGAAGGCACCAAGTTCAATCCTTCGCGCAAACAGGCGCTGGCGGCGGTTCGAACGGCCAGTTCGTTAGAGCAGGCGGTGGAGGACTGGGGGGTGCCTGGTGCGAAGCTCGTTAGCACCCATGCGAGGGCGGTTCCCGGTGCGCATTCGATCAGCTATTCGGGATTGCGCTCCACTTTGGAGTTTGGCAACGAGGACGTATTTTTGATCTTTGGGACGGGCTATGGCCTGCCTGATGATTTTATGCTCCGTTGTGACTATCTCTTGGATCCCATCAAGGGCAGCGGGAAAGACGATTTTCGCCATCTTTCCGTGCGATCAGCGGTCAGTGTCATTCTTGACCGTCTGTTGGGTGCATGGTAGTGAATTTGGTTTGATAAGACCACCAATTGAGGAGTGAAGAATGGCTGCGCCAAAAGCAAAAGCAAAAACGGCCGGAAAAACATCTGGTAAAGCACCTAAGAAAATCAAAGCGAAATCTCCGAATCAAGTTGAGACCAATTTGATTCGCCGTTTGACCGTGAAGCCACGTCGCTCAAACATTCCTGAGTTTTCTTCAGGCGACACTCTGAATGTTTATGTCAAAGTCAAAGAGGGCGACAAAGAGCGCGTTCAGCTTTTCAAAGGAACGGTCATTAAAATTCAAGGGCATGGTGCCGCTCGATCTTTTACGGTTCGTAAAATGAGTGCGGGTGTGGGAGTGGAAAGAACATTTCCGTTTTCAACTCCGGGAATTGACCGTGTTGAATTAGTTGCGACGGGTAAAGTTCGTCGCTCTAAGCTCTACTATTTGCGAGATCTCGATGGTCGCGCTGCAAAAATTGAATCTGAACTGTATGTTGCGGCAAAAGAAGACAAAGTCGCAGCTCCTGTAGCAGAAACTCCTAAAGCCTAAATTCAGAGAGGGCTTGAAAATGGCTTCGATCGATTGGATCGAAGCCATGTCAGTGAAGCTTGAGTGCCTTGAGTTCGCTCACGGTTTTAGAACCGGTTGGCAAACTCCACAAGATGAGTTTGAATCAAACTTGCAACAGCAGGTGATGATGGCAACTCGGACTCCCACGCAATTAGAAATGAAATTCAAAAAACTGAAACCGTTGACCGGCAGCAAGGCCGCGAACGGATCCTCTCGTCATTTGGGTAAGATTGATGAACGGCGGTTTGAGCCGGCTCCGATTTTTTGTGTGGATGAGGTGGGCCGCGGATGCATAGCGGGACCCGTTTTTGCTGCGGCTGTAACTCCTAGGGGCCATCGCGTGCCGCGGGGTCTCTTTTGTGATTCAAAGCTCTTGTCAGCGGCCAAGCGAAGGCAGCTGATTGACGATATTGAAGGTCATTTTTTTGTCGGTTTGGGTGTGGCTGGCGTGGTAGAGATCGGCCAACTTAATATTCTCTGGGCCGCGATGTTAGCGATGAGACGCGCGATCGCTGCAATCGTCGAACAGGACGGGGTCATTCCTGGACACATTTTGGTCGACGGTCATCTTAAGATTCCAGAAATTCTCGTTCGGCAATCGCCAATCGTCAAAGGGGACTTGCGCTCTGAATGGATTGGGGCCGCGAGCATCTTTGCAAAGGTGAAGCGGGATGAGTGGATGGTTGAAGCCAGCGAAAAATATCCCGCCTATTTTTTTGAAAAACACAAAGGCTACGGCACCGCCGAACACCGAGAACAAATCAAAATTCATGGTCCCTGCGAGTTGCATCG
>CALCCV010000097.1 GCA_937900305.1 uncultured Pseudobdellovibrionaceae bacterium
TATTTTGCATTTTATTTACTGCGGCAGATGAAGTCGCTTCGAAAGGCGAGTGGAACGCTATCACACTGCAGCTGATGAAGTCAGTCAAAATCTGAAGCCGACAGAATCCACGGACACTCTTTGCCGTCACTTTTGATCAAATCTTTTACGCAATCCCCAGTCAAAAAGCTTCTACGATCACACTGTACGCTGTCAAAATGGCCCTTCATTTGCTTACTTGGGATCTCTGCAACCAAAGAGATCTTAAAAACAAATAAGGATTCACATGCGCTTGAATTTCAGAACGTTGTTGGTTTTCGCTGCCCTTTCGTCATTCTTTTCTGCCACCAGCTTTGCCCAGTCCTTTGCAAGTTGTGCATTTCAAGCCGGTCTTCAAGTTCAGGTGCAGACGGCGCCTTCTGAGAAGCCCGTTTCTATCCTAACTAAGGATGGCGAAGTCATCGCAGCCATGCCCGCTGGATGCTTTCCCGTGTTACAAGGATATCGCTGCGCTCATAAATCTGGGGCTGTCCGCTATGATGTTTATCTTCAGTTTGAAAAACAATCGAGTCAGCTACAAAAAATTTCTGTCATTAAAGATGATGGCCAAACTTTCGAGACTCAGATCTTACAGAGTTGCCAATAGCTCTGGCTCCCGTTCTAGGTGTTGGGCCTAAAATGTCGTTTGTCAAAAATATAGCCACCCATTCTAGAGCGAGAAGCAAAATAGAGCTTGGGAAGCGTCTCAAATGAAGATGCGAATCTTGCACTACCAGCCATTAGAGAAATGAAACTGAACACGAATTTGGTAGGTTAATAATGGCTATCTCATCAAATGTTACCCGAGCAGCGAAGGTCAAAGTGATCGCGGGCGCCCTCAGCCTGATCATGATGGCATTAGTCGCTTGCAACAACGGCAACAAGAGCAAAGATGACCAGTCCTACAACGAAGCTCGAGCCGCCTACTCTTCGTGTGTCGCCAATCGTGGCGCCGATCTTTGCAATCGAGTGAAATTCGGCAATTTGATGTCTATAAATGATTTTTTTGGCCAACGAACTTTCAATGTTTACGACCCTTACTCAAACAACACGTTCAATCCTTACGGCTATCAGCAAAACAATATGTTGAACACCAACACTCGTATGAACCCCACCACCATCGATCGAGGTTATATGGAAGGGTATTTGAAATCCCTCCCAGAAGATAGCATTTTGGAAATGAAACGTGGCTGGGAAGACATCGCCGTCGGCCGCGACAATCAGTACAACCAACTTCGAAATTGCGGCTACTTCGGTTGTTAGTCCGGGTTGCTAGTCCCGGGCCGCCGCCTTGTAATAATCACTCGGTGACTTCATCACTCTTCGTTCTTACGAACCTTGTATAGCATGAGCCCCGTCGCCTCGGCTTCGGGCGCATGAACAAAAGCGCGAAGCGATCGATAGCGACGCTGAAGCTCTTGGTCCGAGCTGCTTTCATTTTTCACAGCTTGTAAAATAGACGACAACTGCCGGTCGAAGAACTGTTGATCGAGCAGGTCGGTTCGATCAAATAGCCTCAGTCTTTCTTTCATTTTCATCCTTCCGCCTCCAAGCGAAACACATTTGTAGATCGATCAGTTTCAAAACTCCAGTCGGCAAAGTTGACTTCTTTGCGCAGCGATTCTTTCAACTTCAGCAGGGCATGTCGGTAATTCGCCTTGGCCGTGTCGTAAGGGCAATCCATGATCTCCGCAATCTCCTTGAAGCTCATGTCTTCGTACACCCTGAGGGTCAAAGCCGTCCGTTGCTTAACCGGCAACGCATCCACCACCGTTTGAATCAATCCCGAAATCGCCGAGTTCACCATTTTGGCTTCTTCTGATGCCATCACAATGATATCGATGTCTTCAAGCCTGACTCCCTTTCCCTCTCGCCCCCTCAACTTATTTTTAGCCGTGTTCACCGTGATCTGAAAAATCCAGCTGCGAAAATTTTTTCCTCCTTGCAAGCTAGATAATTTTTCGTAGGCTTTGATGAAGCTCTCCTGAACCACATCATCAGCCACATCCAGATCCCGAGTCATACGCCATGCCAGGCGCGTGAGACTCCTCTGATATTTTTTGACCAGCATCGAATAAGAAGTCACCTTCCCCTCCAAAACCTGGTCGACTAAGTCTTCATCCGATTGCATCGAAAGAATGTCGAAGTCTGTTTCCATGGTACAGACGCTCCTTTGAGGGGGTTTCGGTTAATGAACTTTCAAAATTTTCCTGGACATTCGTCAGTGCAGATTTGTCCCCACGCCTCAAAACGCCCGCCCTCATTGCCTGATAAAGCAACAGTGGTGCCGAAACTTTAGTTCCGTTCTGCAACCACACAGAAGCTAATGGCAACCATGAGGACTAACGACGAGGCTAAAATTCAAATGTGACAAAATTTTGGCGACGAAAAGTTGACGGATCACTGGTGGATCGTCACCCGATTGCGCCCCGACTGCTTTGAAACATACATGGCCGCATCTCCTCGTTTGAACATGTCTTCGAAACTGCTGTCTTGGGTGGATAGGATGGTGACTCCAATGGATATCGTGATTGGAATTTTTTTACCTTCATAAACGAAATCGTGACCTTCGATGGTCGCCCGGATGCGCTCGGCAATTTCTGACGCTGTCTTTAGGATTGTACCCGGCAGCAAGATCACAAACTCTTCGCCCCCGTAGCGAGCAAAGAAATCAGAACTTCGGATGAGTTTGGTCGACACAACTCGGCTGAGCTCTTTCAGAACGTAATCGCCGCCCGGGTGCAAATAGACATCATTCACTTTTTTAAAATGATCGATGTCGAAAACAATGACACTGAGGGGCTCTGCTTGCTCTTTGGCACGCTTGATGGTTTCAGGCCCAATGAAGTTGAGGGAAGATTTCGAATAGGCACCCGTCAACGAATCCCGATTGGCCCGATCATACATAGCCTGACCCGTTAAAGCTTCGATGCTGCCCTTTTCAAGAAATTTAAAAATGACGTTGCCCGTTTTAACTTGATCGTTGTTTCGCAAAACACAAGGGCTGCCTGGCGGAAGAATTTGCCCATTCACGATGGTCTTGTTTGTGGAACCCATGTCCGCCACCGAAACTTCTTGCCCCTTCAAATTAATGATCGCATGCGAACGAGACAAGCTTCGATCATCAATCGAAACCATACAGTCAGAACTTCGGCCGATCACCATTCCATCCTGCATGATCGACCACTGCCGCCCCTGATAGATGGGTGGACCCAGCAGTACTACGAGTGCCGGCGGCGCTTGCTCTGAAGGAATTTGCTTTTTAAAAGTACTTTCGCTAGAGACGACCGTCTTTTCAAAAGTTGAATCATCCTGATTGTTATCAGCCATATTCAAATTCTACCTTGTGAATAAACGAGAAGACAATGTAGGCTTGTAACAGACCAGACCTAAAAATATGTCGACTAAGAGATGGCAACATCTTCCTCAATTCGGTGATAGCCACGCCACTCTTTCAACCGACCTCGGGGACGCCCCAATTCGGGGTATTCGATCAGGACGTAGGTCAGTTTTGTGATTTTCCCAAGCGACACGATATCGAGAGAGGTTATCTCAGTCCAGGTCCCCGTGTTGAAGTACTCTTTTTCGGCGGACCATTGACGATATTGATAGACGTGAGTGTGGCCAAAAATCACAGTGTGTATTCGTTCGTCTTGCAAAATCTTTTTTGCCGAATCACCCAAATCGGGAAAAATCGCGCTTTCAAAAATAATTTTCAAAATCGACCTGAAGGGCCACTGTCGCCTGGGATCGTTGTGCATCATCTGCCGTAAGAAATAAGACACCAATCGAAAAAACGAACTCACCATAAAACGTGTTTCGTTGAACA
>CALCCV010000098.1 GCA_937900305.1 uncultured Pseudobdellovibrionaceae bacterium
ACGCTCTTCCGATCTTAGAGTTTTATCCCAAATTGCGTTGAGCTTCGATTCGGCTCGAGTCAGATTTCCGGTGAATGCATAGAGCTTTACTTGAAGCAGATTGGAATACAATGCCGAAACAGAATAAGGATACAGCGTTATCAACTTTTCAAGCTGTTCAAGATCGTTAAGACAGCTTTTGAAATCTTTTAGTTCAAAATTTGCCAAAGACCTCAGATTGATTAGAGAAACAACTGTGATCCCAGCCGGGTGAGTTCCGAGAAGATCTGTACAGATGGCCAGACATTTCTGCCAATCGCCAGAAAGGCCAGCAATCCTAGCTTGATCAAGACCGTACTCAGCACGATCTTCAGAACCGTGGGATTCGCTTTCAATGCTTGCAAGTATCTCCGAGGCTTCGCTAAGCTGACCAACACCAATATGAGCCCTCGCCTTAAGAACCGGGTGAACATTTTCATGAGTCGACGCTAGAGCCAAAGCTTTTCGAGAATCGACCTCACAAAAAAAGGCGGAATGAATTCCCGCTTCCGGAGACGAGACCATCTCAATCTGGCCAGCACCAAAGTGTTTGAAGTCACGGTTTAAGAGGGCTTGAAAATCCTTTGGTTTCTTGGTCAGCATGGACTCATAAAGATGCAATCTGGAGGCCCTTTGAAGCAGACAACTGAATTGAAGCACCCAAAAATAGCACTCTTTTCGCTGAACAGGCGACCAAACTTTGGACGGTCACTGGCCCGTCCCACTGCTCGGCGTGCGAGCGATATCACCATCCCGCACAACCGAGATTTTTTCCTAAAAAAGAAGTGTTTGCAAAAAAACGACAGTCCAAAAAAGTTATTTTTACCTTACTTGTCGCAACTAAGACCACTGAGCACTTCAATGGTCTTAACGCAAAAATCAAGCGGAAAATCATTCAATGCGCCCGACCCAGCGGGATATGAGACCGAACCTTGCAGGATACGGACACGCATCCCTGTACTTAGATTCGCCGATGGAAAGTCGAGGCAGGAGAGCGTGTACTTTTTGTCGGCCCTCTCTTCAATGTCCAGATTTGGAATCGCAACAAGCTGTGCGTGAGCGGCATTTAATCGGTGATCGACCTCCAAAATATAATGGGTTCCTGCATCTGAGCCATTGCCACCGACCTGAGCCAAAGAGATTGTGCCTTCGATATCTGTTACGTCCACCCCATAGTCTAACGACTTATCGGCATGGACCCCGAAGGCTTCAGCCGGTCGTGAACCGAAAGTGCACTTTGTGGAGGCTGCTAACACGGGTTGAGAAAAAATCGCCGCGATGGCAAATCCGAAAAAAATAGACACTGAGCTCATAGGTTCTCCTATTCTGTTTTGTTGTTTATCTGAGAATGAAAATAGCAAAACCGATCTGGACGAGACACTTATTCCGAGTGAAACCAGCAGTGACAAAGTTTGGCAGTTGTTGAATTCTTGAACACCCTTGATTTGCGATCGGTCTAGATCGCGTCGATCAAAATCGGTGTTTTTGGTTGATCCTGAGTCTGAGATCATAGAACGTTAAGGGATGAGTATTTTTGAAGAGGACGAATACCGAAGTGCGATTAAAAAGATTTTTGAACTGAAAAAAAAAGTAACCGGGTCACGCTCGCTGGAGGAGCAACACTATCTGAATCTTTTGTATGCCCACAATCGATCGGGATTGGATCGAAGAAAAAAAATCATCCTAAAAGAAATCGTCGAAATCCAAGAGACGAAACGTTTATCCAGTTCGAAAATTAAAGCGGCTTTCACCAAGCCCACCCCGGCAGATGAAATGTTGAACTATTATCTGGATCCAGACTGCTTTTTGGTTCACATGGCTCTGACGATCCCCCGACTTCAAAAGGACCCTACCCTATTGGCCCCCGCGCTCGAGCTCACGAAATCGAAAGTCGATCGAATGATCCGGAATCTTGAACAAATGGGAATTATAAAGCAAGAGTGTGGCAAAATAGTTTTGATCCAAGATCACATTCATTAGATTCTCGATCGCCATTGTGTCGACCTCATCAATCTTTGATTCGCCAGAGATGCGGGGACCGATTAGCAGCGCTCGACTCTGAAGAACGCTTCGTTTTTGCTGTCACGTTCTCATCAACCAAGAAAATTCGAGCGCGCTTGCAAAATTTATTTCTTGAGTTTTCGAAAGAGGCCGAGAATGAAATTCGCAATTGCTCGCCCGAGGAAGTTTACCAGATGAATTTCGAGCTCTTCCCTTGGAGATCGGGAGCGAAGAGCTAGTTCCCCGCGGCTCGGCCTTGGCAAAATCGAAGGCCGGCTTCCATCGCGCCGATTTTTTTTCGATTCGTTTCGTATTTTTTGCCATACAACAACGTTTCACAAAAAAACCGGAATTCACTTTGATCGAAAGTATGAAGCAGCTGGGTTACAAACTTTCCGCTGGATTCTTCACCCATATCAGGTGTTAATGAGAAGTACAAAAAGGCGGCGGCCGGTTGAGCGGCGAGCTCCTCAAAGAGCCGACCGTCAGTGTTCTGCAGGTCACCGATTCCAACCGCTGCAGTTTCGTTGCGGTTCACAGACTTTTTCAGTTGCGCTTTGAGGATTCCGAATCCTTCACGCAGATCTCTTTGAACAGGCTTGTCTCCGTCTGCTCTTTCTTCGAAAATGATGTCATTGCTCAAGTTTAAAAATCGCACATTCGATAGGTGATGGACATTGAATATTTTCTGCAACATCTTTCGACCTTCAGAAACCTGACCTCTCAATTTCACCAGATCTTTATACGTCACGAGCGATAGAAGTTCGTGGGCT
>CALCCV010000099.1 GCA_937900305.1 uncultured Pseudobdellovibrionaceae bacterium
AGAAGCTGACAGCGCACTTCCAACTGCCATCAAATACATTCCCAAGATCGGTTTCGATGGAGTCGAAAGCTTCGAAGTCATAGAGTACAATCCCAAAAATCTATTGAATGGGGTCGCTCGGCAAATTCAAGTCAAAGTCAACAATGCCACCAATCCCGTCAACATTCCGTTGCAAGTTGTCGCTGTCCAAGCAACTCCAATCTCGCTCGAATGGGGAAAAGCCGCGAGTCCTTTCTTACCAACCTCATTGTTAGCAAGCCCAAGTGTAAATCCAGACGGTCTCAGCTTCACTGACATCGAAATGAAGGTCCAAGTCGGAGCAACTGTCAACTGCACGAATTTGCAATGCCGAATTTTAGAAAGTGGCAAGCTCACCATCGTTGCAATTGATCCTGCCAACGACAGCCTCAGATTCGAAACGCAGGTCGCGCAATCCCGCTCGTTCACACTCGAAATGTTCCTGGTCGACAGCCACATGGTCAAATGGCCATTCACCTTAAGATTAGACTTTGATCCTCCGGGACCGAGCGGCCCCATTGATATTGCGAAGTTAGTCGTTAAAGATATTGCGAAAGCCGTAGGATTGGATTTTAGAGCCGCATCCCAAGGCATTAGTCCCATCTTTGATGCTGACGGGGATGGAGATTTAGATATTTTGGCCTCTGCCCACGGGGGTGTCTGGCCCTTTTTCAAAAACAAAGGCGATGGCACCTTTCAAACTCAACCTTCTCCACATCCCGACAAGTCCGATAGACACGGCTGTGTCGCGGCAGATTTTGGAAGTCCAAATCTCATTGGCATTCCTGACGGTCGAACCGATCTGTATTGCACCGTCGGTGCGTGCCGGGGTCTTTGCATGAATAAAGAACCCAAAGAATTGTACATGCAAAAATCCGATGGTTCATTTCAATCCATACCCTCTGCAGGCGGAGCGGCTGCTTTGCGCTCCCGAGGAAGAGTCGCCATGGCCTTGGACTTCGACAAAGATGGCAAGATGGATCTCGCACTCGCTAACGAAGGCCCTTCTGCAGCTTACCCCGGCGAAACTCAAAACCTCCTTTTTCGAAACACCGGCGGCGCTTTTGTCGAAGTCACAAACAGTAAAATTAGAAAGGAATCTTGGTCTGTTTGCTCTGTGGCAGGAGACATTGACTCCGACGGATGGGTCGACTTAATTTTCTGCGCTTCCAACGATCCCCGAGGAGGTCTCCTCACGTTTAAGAATGATCAGGGCGTATTCCGAGATATTACGGACGACACCGCCTACTTCAAGGCACGTGCACGCGATGTGGAAATCGTCGACTTAAACAAAGATCACTTTCCCGATCTGATCGTAGTCGGTGCAAAAGAAGTTTCAGTTTGGCTTGGCGATGGCACAGGTAATCCTAAAAAAGCTTACAGTTACCCCTTGCAAGCGGGTATGGATGTGGCCGTAGGAGATCTCAACGGTGACAACACTCTCGATCTCTACGTCGTCGAAGGGTCTGCAACAGAAGGTGGAACCAACATTGCCGACATAATCTTGCTGAATCGAGGCAACGGTAAGAGTTTTGTAGTCATGCCAATGGGCAAATCACAAATCACCGCAGACCAAGGCGATGTCGCAACGATTTTTCCAAAATGGAAAGACAACAGGGACGCAGTTTTGGTAACCAATGGAAAATGGGGTAACAACGGTCCGCTTCAGTTTATTGTCGTCGAAGACAAATAAAGAATCATAACATTGTTCCAGAAGGGGGGGGGCAGACTGAACTCGCGCCCTGGGAACCACGATCACCCATGAGCCACTACCTCAATCTTCGAGAGGAGTATTTCTTTCTGGGAGTCACTCCAAACTGTTTTCTAAACATGACGATGAAGGCGCTGGGGCTTTGATAACCGAGATTGAGGGCAACTTGGCTAACGGTCTTGCCCTCAGACAAACACTTGAGTGAGGCTTGAAGTTTTACATTCTGGCGCCACTGTGAAAAAGTCAGTCCTGTTTCTTCGTAAAATTTTTCGGTGAAGGATCGGCGGGACATCGCCGCAACCTTGGCCCAATGATCAATTGGCTTCATATCGGAGGGATCTTTTAAAATGGCATTTGCGACTTGGGCCAAAGCAGCTTGCCGAGGAAGTTGCACGGTCCACGATTGTGTGATCTTTGCTTCACGCAATTCATCCAACAGAACTTCCGACAAGCGATTTTGCGCTTTGGTTTGCGTCTCAATATCGACGGCTCCCCAGCTTGCAATTCGCTTCATAAGACTTAACAAAAGGTCTTCGCGTTGAATCCGGCAAATGTCTTGTGGCAAAAACTCAATACCTTCTTTCGGTAGGCAGACGTAAATTCCCTTACTAGCTTCAGCCAAAACTTCTTCAGCATGGGATAAGTTCGGAGGGACAAAATAAATTTCACCGGTTGAAGCCACAAACGATTTCTGCAAAGAACTGATCCGCAAAAGGCCTGTTTCGATCCAGACCAAAATTCCGAAGGGTCGCTGGCGCCAATCCAGCTTTTTTTTTGATGTCGGAAATGCAAACGGAATTCCTAGGGTGACTCGCGTATCCCCAAAAATGTCGACAGCGCCAGAGGGTGATTCTGAGAATATTTTTGAGCTATTCATATGAGAATGTGGACATCGCTCCATCGGTAGCGTTTTAGCCGACCTTTTTCCTTTCTAGAACCTGAAGAATATTTTTAGGAATGTCTAATAGGGAGGCGATGATCTCCACGGCTCCTGATTCAAAAGCTACTCTTGGCATTCCGTAAACTACAGAACTTTCCTCGTCCTGGCCTAAGGTCCTTGCACCTCTAGATCGCATGTCGAGCAATCCCTTCGCACCATCGGCACCCATTCCCGTCAAAATGACTCCCACAGCCTTTGGTCCGACAAGGGACGCTACAGAGTGGAAAAGGTAATCGACTGAAGGTTTGTGACGGTTGACAGGAGCGTCGTCAGTGATTCGCACGCAGAATCCGTGTGCGTTTCTCTGAAGTTTCATTTGCCGGCCACCTGGAGCAATCAGGACACGCGAGATTTTGAGTTCGTCGCCGTCGACAGCCTCTTTGACTTCAAACGGACAAATGTCGTTCAATCGATCAGCGAAGGCCTTTGAAAATACCGGAGGAATGTGTTGAACGATGACGGTGGGAGGAATCTGCGGCGGCAGAGCTGCCATCACGCTTTTTAATGCCTCGGTGCCGCCAGTCGAGGCGCCAATGGCTAAGACCGTTCGAAGATCTATTTCGCGAGAGAGACCTTGCGATGAATGAAATCGGTGCCCCATCGCCTTTTGCGCGTTGGCTTTGTACCTGATCACTTTTGCAAATGAAGCCGCTTTGACTTTTTCGCGAATCAATGGACCCACAAGTCCAATCTCAGAAAGTGTCGGTTTTTGAATGTAATCAATGGCACCGAGCTCTAGCGATCGAAAGACCTCGTTGCCGTCCTGCATCTGGAGTGACGAAATCATCACCACCGGCAGGGTGCTAACGGGCATAATTTTTTCAAGCCAATCGACACCCGTTAAGCCGGGCATATGAATATCGAGCGTTATTACATCTGGTTTGTCTTTCGCGATGAACTTTTCTGCCTCGACCGTGTCTTTCGCGAGACCGATCACTCGAAGTTCGGGATCTTCTTCCAAGATGCGCTTAAGGAGTTCTCGAATAGTGCGTGAGTCATCAACAATCAGTACTTTTCGGATTTGTGATTGCGTTTCAGTTCGTTTCATCTCCGCTACTTGAAGGCGACCGGTCTCTGTATAAAAGCGAACTTTGCGTCCCAGGGATCCGCCCACATCTTCGCCGGTGATAGGAATTTCAAAACGGGAAAGTATTTCGCGGGCAATTTGCACATTTCCTGGTCCCGCCTGAAGACTGGATGGTTGGCCACCGATTTCGGCCGCCCCTCCGGTGACTTTCGCTTCGAAGGTCCTTGAAGCTTCGCCGGTCAAAGTTCTTAGCTCCTCAATAAGCGCTGCAATGGCTAGGTTCCCATAGCGAAAGGCCTGCGAGGAAGGAACGTTTTCTGGTGCGTTCGGCATGGCAAAATGAATCATTCCGCCGACTTTGTGTTTTCGCGAATAAAGGCAAACCGAAACGCAGGACCCCAACACGGTTGAAATCATTGATGGATGAGTGCTCAATATCAAATCACCGATGCTCAGGTGATGGGTGGGAAAGACGGAGCTCATTTAGGGGACCTTTTTAAAAATAGAAGGTCCGACTGATTTCCACTGGTGTTTAATTCCTTGCAGAGATTCGGAGTGACCAATAAAAAGATGCCCACCGGGTTTTAAAGTTGAAAAAAGCTTAGTTTGAACAAAATCGACGTTCTCTTGCGCAAAATAGATTAAAACATTTCGGCACAAAATCAGATCGAAGGCGTTTTGTCCTGGCGCAGATTTTTCGATCAAATTGTGCTGTTTAAAAGAAACTTTTTCTTTAATCTGAGGTTTGATTCGAAACCAACCTCGGGCGTTATCTTGCCCCAGCTCGATGGCACTCTGTTGATACTCAAGTGGCAACTCACTCTTTTTTGACACTGCATACACGGCATTTTGCGCAGTTTTCAGAACTTCGGTGTCAATGTCGCTGGCCAAAATTTTGAAATCGCGATCTTTCCCTAGATGACGCTGCAACACCATGGCCAGGGTGTACGGCTCCTCACCGGTTGATGAGGCTGCTGACCACACTTTAAAGGTTTTTTCTGACGTCTTTAACCAAGTGGGTAAAATTTTTTCCACCAAAAATTCAAAGTGCTTGATCTCACGAAAGAAGTCCGTTTTGTTCGTTGTTAGCAAGTTCGTAAAGATTTGCCATTCAGGATCGTTTTTTGCGATGCCCTTTAGCAAATCACAATATTCAGTAAAACTCTCCAAACCTCTTGCAGAAATTCGCGATCGCAAGCGGGTTCTGACTAGGTCGTGTTTTGCTGGCTTCAAGTAGATACCTGCTCGCTCTTCGATGACCGAACAGAAATACAGAAGGTCGTGTTCTTCCAGCTCCGGGGTGTTTTGCGCTCCCCAGTTTTTTGCTGCATTGGCTATCATTTTTGCTCACCCGAACTTTTTAAATTGTTTCTGAGGCGTTCCTTAGACGTCCCTAAAGCCTTCGCTGTCATAACTCGGGACCTCGCCCGAAACTTTTTTGAACGCCGGAGCTTGGCCGGGTCCACTGTGGGTGCGAGGACCTTTTAGGTGCACAACATTTTTTGGCGAGCGAGCGACCTGCGCCTTTAGAGGAGGCGATGATGGCTGATTCCCTCTGCTGGCCGACGAATCGTACTGATGACTCTCTGAACCCGTCCCGCCGTTAACGGTCATCACAAGATGGGCAACGGAATTTTTCAGAGCTTCCGCTTGCGCCGACAATTCTTCAGCGGCAGAAGCACACTCTTCTGATGTGGCGGCATTTTGCTGAGTCATCTGATCCAGCTGGGTCATAGCCTTTGTGATCTCAGCGCAGCCGCGAGATTGCTCCTGGCTGGCTGATGAGATCTCTGTCGCCATGCCCGAGACCTTTGTGACATTTTGAACGATCTCTTCAAAAACTTCGCCACACTGATTGGTGACTTGGGCCCCTGTATCGACATTCTTTTTGGTGTCTTGAACCATTTGATTCACCTTACGAATGCTTTCTTCCAGTAAAGTTGCGATCTCTTCGGCT
>CALCCV010000100.1 GCA_937900305.1 uncultured Pseudobdellovibrionaceae bacterium
GAAATTTAACTTATCTGCATAGGATTTAAGTGTCCACTTTTTTGGGGTAATTCCATTCTATTGATGACTGGGAAAAGCGCACATTCCTGTAGGAGCCCTAACCGTTAATCAAACAGGGAAAATGGTCCCACAGCCAGCACTATGGAAACAGTCTTTGCTGCTCGCTCGCCTTGATGTCTTTTCAATCGTCGGTGAGTACTAGAGCGATGTGTGTATCGCATCTGCAGTTCGCTCAGTTGCTCTTGAAGCTCTCGAGCTTCCTCTGGCGGCAAGAGATATACACCGCCATAGATAGTTCCGGTTTTCTCCACCCCGATACGGCGAATAAAATCCACGGTAAAATCGACCTTTAGATTTTCAAGTGCTGTGCCATTTGTGTTTACGCGGCCAACTTCACCACCAACAGATTGAACGCGGTTGCCCGGAATTAGCTTAAGCAGCTTTAGGTCCTCCAAACTCTTAATGGCACGGAAGATAGCCTTTTTGTCGACCTGCCCACTACCAATAATTTCATCGAGGCTAACCTTTTCATGGACCAGCTTCATGTAAATTTTGAAGTGCTCAGGGTTGCGAACGAAGTGTCGAATCTGAAGGTCGTCAAAGCTTTGTTCTGCTCGCAAGCTTTCCTCAGTCGATTTTAATACGTCAGCCAATGAGAGGCCAAGAACTTCGCAAACTTGAGCCGCTCTAGCCATCGAGAGATCCGATTTGTTTAGCAATTTCTTCACTCCCGCCTCAGACATCTTAAGGGCTGAAGCCAATTCTCTGTAACCAATACGAGCGTGCTTTAGCTGTCTCTTCAGTTCTTTTATAAAAAATTCGCTGTCCACTCGTTCCTCCGATCCCAACCTGGCGTTAAGCTGGCACCCAAAGTGTATACTTTTTAATCCTCTATATCGCAATCGAAATACTTAGCGTACACCAATTACGAACCTGACCATAAATGTTGAAGGGAAGATTATGAATCGAATTTTGGAGTTTTTCACCACCGCTCTCCTCGTCATTCCTACCCAAGCGGCTACGATTCCATTTACCATTGAAGAACAAGCACCTGTTACAAGTGAGTTATTTCTTGGTCATGGTCGGATACTCATCGAAGCCTCCTACGACAACGTTAACCTCAAATGCCTATTGGACACAGGTGCTCGCCAATCGATAATAAATCAACGTTTTCTACCACATCACTCAATAGCCGGAACAGTTGAGGGAGGCGGCATCATCGGCATTTCAGTAATATATGACTTAGTTAATATAGCGAAAGTTGCAATCAATGATTTTGTGGCAGTTAATAAAGTTGTGCGTCTCTCCAAAAGTCTACAAGATGACTGCATCGCTGGTAACGAACTTTTTTACAATGAATCAATGCACTTCGATTTCACAACTATGGAGCTGCGAACCGACATCCTACCAACAGCTTCCACTGAAAATCTGAAAACATATAACGACACTTGGTACGGCTTTCCTGTCAAAATCGAAAAACAAATATTTGATAGCTTCTGGGACACAGGCGCAGGATTGACGCTCTTAGATCCAAAAATTATTGAAGCGCATCCTGAAAACTTTTTAAAAATCTCCGATACAGTCATTAATGATCCAACTGGCACGTCAGTTCCGGCGGCGATCTATCGGATGAAAAGTCTAAGACTTGGCAACATGGAGGTCAAAAATGCGACCGTCATCGCTTACAGCACTGAAGTGCTTCGCCGAACTGTTGCAGATCTCTATATGGTTTTAGGCTACAATATCATCCGCCAATACAACTGGCACATGGACGTGAAGAACAAAAAATGGCAGGTCATCAATCGCCCAAACTAATTCGATCCCAGGAAGACTCTTGGCGAACAGCTGCCGTGCTTTTGAAATCTACTCAGGAAGCGGATACATTTATTGCTTTAGAAACACTCGGTTGTTGATCTTCATGGTCGAATGATCGTGCCCGGTAAAGACAGCCGAAGGAAGATTGTCTCGGGCAACATTGGCGTGCAGCTGGAGATATGTTTTTTCAATTTTTTCTTTTGTCTTTGAGTGGCGAAAGTCAAAATTCTCGACCGTCTGCACTCGTCTGAACTTGGCACTTCGGATCTGGCTCTGGATCATCGACGTGTGCCGCTCGGATTTCTCCTTTAGGATCCACTGGGTCAAATATTTTGTAATCAGCTCCCGCTCTGGATCTTGCGGAACGCTTTCCGTTTTTCCACTGAGTCCCGGCACCAATCAAAATCCAAAACCTGAGATTTAAACAACCTAGAAGTCCACTAAAAATTAGGTAGAACTAAAGTAGAACTTGCCCTGTAAGTCT
>CALCCV010000101.1 GCA_937900305.1 uncultured Pseudobdellovibrionaceae bacterium
TACGAGATCTGTAGCCGTGACTGGAGTTCAGCGTGTGCTCTTCCGATCTAATGCCTGGCTCAGAAATCGGATCTTGAAGAGCAAGTCAAAAAGTACCAATCGAGTCGTTTACAAAGAGCTTACAAGACAGTGGCCCGGACGCGCACGATAGGACTTATAGGGCAATGGGAAAACCAGTTTGCTTGTCTTGTGCGAGATCGAGCTATGCCTATCATGATGAAGCTAATGGACCAGGACAAACAAAATGCCTGGCTGTTCGGGTACGAACCGACCTTGTGAATGTTTTATCGATTTTCAAAAAAATAGGGCGACGCGATTTCGCGATTCTGAATTTGACGGAAAGAATGGTCAAAATTTTAAGGTCGAGTGTAGTCGTTAGAATTGCCATTCTTTCTGAATACAAAATCACAGTGATATACGCTCCGAATTTTAGCTGCGCCTTCTTGACCGGTTTTTCAAAGATAAAATACGAGAGTCAGGTGGCGCTAGCGATCGCTGGTCCTCAAACTTCGCGAAACAAGTGATTGTCAGTCAAACTCGCGACAACACTATTATTGAAGGCAATGTGACAAGCTCCCTTATGAGCGCCATTGAGCAATATCCTAAAACTATGAGAGGAAGGGGCTGGTTCGACATTTTGAATGAGAACAGGCTGATTATTCCAACTCCGGTCCAGAGCAAATACAAATATGCTTTTCCAGACTTAGTGGATTTTAATACATTTCGCACCTCAATTGCGGATTTGCACTTTTGCAAAGTACCCATAGCCTCTTTAAAGGCTCGCTTCTGCAAAAGTCCACCGATCATACCCATCGCTATTCCCAACGATAACATAGTCAAAGGAAATGGCTGTATTTGGCTGAAGGCCCAACACGCGACTGATAAGTAGACGAGAATCAAAATCACGTTCATTCGCGGTTTTAGTGATAGGTGAAGATTATTCTGCATTTCCGGATTCTATCTTTAACCTTATAGTCGATCAACATGGGAATCTTTCTATTTCGCCAGGCGGACCGACTTTAATGTGACTTTTGACCTGGCGGCGACGGTCCCTGGTGGCCTAGAAAGCTCCGGTTAGTGTTCAGACTGTCCTAAAACTGCACGGGAGGGGTTTTGAGCCGCGAAGTGCTACAGATGCACTCTTTGCTGATCTAAGCCCCAAATCAGTTTCGCGGGCCTTTTAGACCGCCTAGCCAAAGCTGGACAAAATTCGGCACTTTGCGGCAGCGCCGCCTGGGCCATGGAGATTTGATTTTAGGCTAGTAACTGCCGATCAAATAGCGTTCGGCGGGGGATTTTTCGCGAACCAATCAGCGATCGCAGGCATCTCTTTTTCAAAGGTACCGGGGGTAGAAAGGTTTAAAACTCCCGCCCGCTTAGAGCTGCGATTTTCAAAATCGTGCATAACTCCCCCGGGTACCAATATAAAAGCACCTTGTTTAGCATCGATCCACTTGTCTCCAACGAGTATAGTCATTGTTCCTTCAATTACGAAAAAAATGCAGTCTGCTGCATCGTGGGAATGCGCTCCAGGGCCTTTGCAGTTTGGTTCGAGCCACCACTCGGAAATATTATATTTGCCTTTTGTTTCATTACCGTCTGCCTTAAAGACAGCACTTATGCGCCCCATAGGATATGTTCGTCCTTCTCCGGCATTAAGAACAATGGGCTCACGCTTTGATTCTTTTTGAATTTGCATGCCGCTCAATATCAATAGTTATAGCCGTTGTCATCAGTGAAGCCCTAAAATAATGCCTTACAAACCCTTAGCTCCTTGGCAGGAGCTAAGCAATTCTGCGCTGATCTCCTCAAACTTAAACAGAAATTTAATTTGGCCGCAAGTTCGCTGACCTCACGCCTATGTGAATAAAACCCACCTTTGTAAAGCGGGTCGAATTTTGAGCGTTGGCTTTGTAGCGATGGGATAAATTCGGCCGACTCAAAGCCAAATCAATTGTGGCGTCGCCGTAGGCCAATGAGATTACTTCCGAGCGTGTCATCTGTGGCACCCAGGATGGTATTGTACGGCAAGTCAAAATCATGTACGGTCCGCCTAAGGAGAAATTTATGAAACGTATATCGATAATGTTATTTATGTTCTTAGTTACAATATTTTCAAATGCTTATGCTGGCAGTAAGAATGGCGTCGAATATGATTCAGTCGCTAAAGATATTGATGGGGTATGGGCTGTTAGCAACCCAAAGTTGTTGGTAGACGCTCAATACTATCCCATCGAAGCAGATGGTGATATCCCTGGTCGTTACGTTGTCTCCTCTCTGGTTTGCAAGAAGCTTGGACTTCCGTTCAAAAATGTTGATCCATTTGTACCCGAAGATACCTACACTGAAACCGAATCAGTTGTTTGGCGGGAAGATGGCTCCAATTTCATTCATTACGATCGTTCGAGGCTCGTTGCAGCCATTCGCTGTCGCTTACCGAACTGATGATTGCAATGAGCTATAGGTCGGTGCCCATAACAACAGATTGATGGACCCAGATCTGACCAAATCCAACCTAAAATAGCGGCTTTAGAAATACTTGGTTGTTGATCTCCAGGGGCGCATGATCGTGCTGGCCTAACGATAATGCGCCGAGACATGGATCATTTAAGTGTTTATTCCTGATCCACTCGTAAGGTCAGGCTCGGCGTTTGCCCGCTACCGTGCCGTTCTAAGAGCCGGGTCTGTCATTCTTGACCAAAGAAACTCATCTTCAAAAATCGCTTCTCCTTAGGAGAAAGGGAATTCCTTTCCGACGATCACGATGCCGTGCGGTACGGAGATCTTCTCCCGAGAATATGACGTTGCTACAACTACGTTTGAAAAACCTTTTGAAATCAGGTGTTCGGCCACCTCACCACCCGTGGGTTTGCCATCAAAAAAGTAATCGACGTAAATAGGAGTCGACCTTGCAAACTGATCGGCCACGTCCAAGAATTTTTTTTCGCAAGCAAATGTTGCTATTGACCGGTTGGCCATGTCCGCTTGGTCTTGCCAAGCAAATCGGTTTGCTTTTGAATCGTCGATCAGGATCAGATCGGTCATCTGGGGATTGATGACGTTGAATTTGAGTTCATGCATGTCTTCCTTGTCAATGACTCGGACTGCGCTTTTGCGGGCCAGACTCATGACATCTGGATCTTTTGCCCGGCCAGTGACTAAAAACGCTGAATCGACCAGTCCCATTTCAATCATCAAATCCATTCCGGTCGGACCGCCGTCTTTCGTTAGTTCATAGTCAAAAAAGTAGGTGGCAGGGGCTCCCTGATTTGCAGTGGACCAACCTCTTAGCTCTTCGGCGGTATAGAAAAAATGGGTTTGTGCGTGTGGGATCTGCTTTGGAAGCAGCATTTTCCAAGTCTCATGAATGACGGGCTCGTCATCTAAAAATACGAGGTGAGCGTCGGCCTTTAGATAAATCTCCGGGGCTGGCGAAGTACACAGCGGCAGGTGAATGATTGCAGTCGTTCCCCTTCCGAGATCGGATTCTAGTCTTAGAGTGCCACCCATGAGTTCGATAGTATTTTTAGCCTGGTAGAGGCCAAGTCCAGTGCCGTCTTTTTTTCCATGGCTGACACCCTTTTCGAAAATTGATTCAAGATGCTGAACAGAAATTCCGGCACCATTATCTTTAATTTTGACGGTGACTCCCGCTCGTTCTGCCGCCACCGAAATCTCAATTCTGCCAAAATCCTTGTTAATGGCATCCACCGAATTTTTAACAATGTTTGAAAGGGCTGCCGAAAGCTCAGCTCTAACGCCATCAACGATCAGGCGCTTCTCGCCAACGCGGAGATCAATGTCACATTGGTTTTGAGTAAGAATCTTTGCCTCGGCAGCAACAATCTGTAACAAATCGGTCACGTCAAATTTTTCGGTATCTGCAAGAGCCGCTTGTCCCCTGTATTGTCTAAGCATTTTTTGAGCAAGGGCTTTCATGCGCGCCAACTCTTCAAAAACCAGGGGATGTTTATTAAAACTCGAATCAGAACTCTTATTGAGAATGATTTCGATAGTCGAAATCGGAGCCACGATGTCATGAGCCACTTGGGCCGCGACGTCAGCTAAAACCTCAGACTTCTTTTGTTCCGCAATCTTCGTTGAATAGGACACGATCTGCTCTTCCATGCCCTGGATATGGCTCTTTAAGTATCCAATGAGAGGAATGTTAAGCTCAAGAAGCCTGCCGATATTACCAGTATTTGGTTTTGCTTCGGCGGTGTCGAGTTGAAGTAAAGACTTGATGTGGTTTTGAACGGTGTCGACTACTTGCTGCTGAAAACGGTTCAATAGAACTCGAAGTCCCATGAAGATTAGAAAAAATATCGGGACTGAAATCAAATACTGATAGAGATAGCGAAGACTCAGCAACGACTCTGAAGGAAAATAGATCGACATACCCACGCCCTGGTAGCCTGCAAATTCGCAATCGACACGAATTTGATTGAGCTTACTTTTGTGAGGCGGCGTAATTTCTTTACCATGGTCCACAAACACGACTTCGGGAGTGAACTCAAAACCTTGTCTTAGCATCATCCCTTGAGCGTATTCTATAGGAGAACGGAAAGCCCCGGCTTGCACCTGAGGTTCTACGGCCTTGCAGACTTGGGCGGTGAGATTCTGGTACTGCTCAAGCTTCGTGTATTTGATGACAGTGTGGTAGAGCATCGGCACTGTGAAACCAATGATGAGACTTGCGAACATGAGTCTGCGGATGAGAGCAATATTTTTCATAAAATTGGATGATACTCCGGGAGTTCGACATTCAATCCATGAAGCTTAAGCAGATTGCTGAGTTCTATTTGTTCAAGTTGGGATAGTTTTTGTTTAAAAAATAGTGGAACAAAATCTCTGCCAAAAGCAAATGCCGCGTACAGAGGGACGGGGCACCCCAATGCGACTTGCAAATTATAAACGGCGATGTTGCCGCATACAGCTCCATGCTTAAGCACGAGGGCTGTCGAGGCCGGTAGGACTGGCCGTGGTTCCTTCCAAAAGTGCCACTGATATTTCTCGATCACAGATTTGGTCTTTGGCTCATCACATTTGGCAAGGTCGACCCATTGTTCGTAACTTTCAAAAAATGCCGAAAGCCATTTCGTGGAGGCTTCGAAGCCGTTAGCCTTGCGGCAAAGGTAGCCAAAAGTCATGCCGAGAGCGTCTTTGCCCTCGGTTAGAACAATGCCAGCCTTGAATCCACCTGCGGAAATTCTGGCAATGCCTGGGCGAAGAGAGACGCTTTCAAAAGGGACCACTTCGTCGAACCAAAATCCTGACCATCCATATTTAAGGTAGGTCAAAAGTAAAATATGTCGCTCTAGGGCTTCCCGGACTGCGTTCTCTATTGCTGTCTCTGCCGAAAAGTGGACGGCCCAGCCGTTGCTAGAGCGCATGCCAACGCTAGGAAAGCTTGCGTGATTAGAAGACAATGAAAGGTCAAATGCGCCGTCATCAACGCGAACGGTAAAGGGTGCATTCAGTTCATGTGATTGTCTAAATGCTCCCCGCGAAACATATCTTTCAATCATTTCGCAGGCTGCAATCGTAGCGGCTGTCAGTCTGTCTTTTGATCGTCCAAAGCCTACGTACACCTTGCCGGAGCCATCTATTCCTTGCACTCCGAATCGAAAATACTTTTCTCGAACCGTAAGTTCTCGTTCCGAAACATCTACTTTTACAAAGCCCGCACCGGCAACCCAATCCAGAAGCTGGGACTGATAACTGGCATGGTTCCCCTCAAGGCTTGGCGAAATACTGTCGGTATGATTGAGTAACGCCTTTCCCAAATCCACTAGGGCACCTTGTTTGTCACGCGCCAGAGTTGGATTTCCGTGTCTGTCACAGGCTGCTCGCCGATATCGAATTTTTTAGAATACACGATATGCGTTCTTGTGAAATAAAATGGAATTACTGTTTGGCTGGAGAGTAACCATTTTTCATAGTCTTTCAGTCTTCCGATTTTTTCCGGGTCTTGATCAGGAGCTTCGACTCCCATCAAGTCGACGCCTTGAGTTCTCCTACCAGCTAGGAATCGCAGCTGAACTGCCGGATAACGCTCCGAGGCCACATAATTGCCCAGCACGAAATCATATTTGCTTTTGTAGTCGTCTCCCGACTCAATAAGTTCGCTGTATTCTGGCGGATCAACTTTATGAATCTCAAGATCCACGCCGACGCGTTTTGCGGCCTGTACAACAAACTCCAGGAATTTGTCTTTATAATAAAAACCTGGAGCTGCCACTACGAGCCTTTGACTCGTCTTCTCTGGCAAAAGGCTATTCATCTCGTCTCGAGTCAGCGCAATGCTGGGCGCAACAGGCAATAGAGTCTCGGCAAATGTTAGTCGTTCGTCGGGAACCTTCTCCAAAATAGTAAACAGATCGCGGCCAATCTTCTTCTTCGAATTGAGGTTGAAAAAATAGATAATGGAAGATGGAAGTGTGTAATGCACACCGACATCGAGTTTCTCCCAGTCGTATTCATTGCACGGAATGAAATCACCGATAAAAATATCTGTTTTTCCTGCGACAACAGAGTCCTCGACTTCTTTTCGGCCCATCGACTTGACATGAATTTTGCGTGGCGAGTCCGGGAATCTAGCTTGTATTTTAGAATATGGGTTCCTAGTGAGCACGAGGTCTCGATTTGCATCTATGACAAGATTGTCAAGCGAGTAGGGACCGCTAAATCGTGTCGGCACGAGAGCCAGGGTTTTAGGGTCAATGTCATCAGCTGACCAAATTCCACCTTCTGGAGAGGAGATTTGTAGCAAAAACGATTCACTCTTGGTCTTAAGAGCTACCTCAATGGTCCCCTTCGTGTCATCGCCCTTAATACCGTCGCAGGGATCCTCAAGCGTCTTAAGATTATCGCAATCGGCAATGTGTTTCCAAAGAGGGAAATGCAAGGAGGTCTTCTTTGCCAAGATTCGCTTAATTGAGGCGACGACGTCGCGGGCTTTGATGGGCGTGCCATCACTAAATTTAGAATCTGGGTCAAGAGTGATCGTATACTTTGAGCCTACAATGTCCCAGTTTTTCGCAATCAAGGGCAAAAAAGAAGAGTTTTTGTGGTCATACTCGATCAGCGTGCTGGAAACGTGATTTAAGAAATACCATTTCCCGGCCTTATCAATTTCGGCGGGATCCGGAAATTTGTCTATTGTTCTAAGCGAGGTGTTTAAGACTTCAACTGATCGGTCACTTTTCGACATAAAGCCCTTCATAAAAACTATCGCTGTGGTGCCCAGCAATAAGATGAGCACCATGATTTTGATCTTGGTTCTATTCATCACAATACTAAACCTTCCCAATACCGAAGGACATCATGAGCCGGCGTCACTTGTGGGTGAAGCCACAAGACTTTTTAAAGCCTCAGGGCTAATGAGTTTGTCAAACTTCTCTGGCAAACAGGCGCCACTGAGTTGCACCTTCTCAACCAAGACAGCCTCTTGCTGACTCAGGGTTTCAGCTAGGCGCGCGGTCGCATTTGAATCTGCTTCTCCGCTCGACAACAAGCACGCAAGACTTACAATTGCAGTTGACGATAACATTATTTTCGCTCCTTTATCATCGAGCCACCTTGCTCTGGTTAGTTTCCATTTGATCTTTACTTTCATTCTTCGACGCTAAATTTTTTAGAAGCATCTGCGCTACTTCGAGCTGCTCAATACTTGCCCGCAGAAGCCTCAGAGCTGACACCACATTCGGGTTTGGCGCATTCAATAGTTTTTCAGTTACCCGGAAATTCCCAAGCGAAGCTAGAACATCATGTTCAAGTTTATCAAGTGGATTCGGCGTGCTCATCAGAGCCCTCCTGACGATGTTTAATCTTCATGGCTTTTAATTTTACGCTCAACGTTCCTTTGGAAATTTTTAGGTGCTTTGCTGCAAGCGTTACGCTTCGATATTTTGCGACAGCTTCTTCGATAAGTTTTCGGTCAAATATTTTCCGAGCGCTTTGGTACCCCGGAAATCCGTCTCCGATAAAATCGGTCTCGATAGTTTCAAGCTCTGTCAGTTTTAGTCGACCACTCTGAACTTTGCGGCGAGGGGTTTCTACAAGACCGATGACCCCCTTCCAATTTCGGAAGTCAGGGAATCCCTGTTTATCAAAATGCGCAAACGTCACAAAGCGCTCGACAATATTTTGAATACCGCGAATGTTTCCAGGAACTCCATCGCGCGTAAGAAAATTAGAAAAATCTTCTGGAAAATTTTTAAAGTAAATTTGTCTTTCTGGTCGCTTCGAACGAATTCGAGTGCATATGGACTCTATAATGTCCGGCAAATCCTCTCTGCGTTCGCTGAGTTTTGGTACTTCGAGCTCGAGTGCCGCAATTCTCATATATAAGTCTTCGCGAAATTTCCCTTGGAGCACTAAGTCCTTAATGTCCTTGTTCGTGGCGAAAATAAATCTAGCATTTGTTTTGATAGGTTGTCGTCCGCCGACGCGAATGTACTCTTTCTCTTCCACAACTTTGAGCAGTCGAAGCTGCATCTCCGGGCTTGCGTCCCCAACTTCATCCAAAAAAATATCTCCATTTTTTGCAACGTCGATCAAACCTGTTTTTGTTTTTGAACCCGAACCAGTGAAGGAGTACGGATCTTGTCCAAAGAGCTCTGACTGGGCGAGGTTATCAGGCATGGCGCCGATATTGATATTTACGAAAGGTCTGCGACCACCATTCTTGGATCTGTACTTGTTGATTCTACTTGCTATGGCGCCTTTACCAATTCCACTCGGACCCAACAGGAGGGCCGGATGCTCAGAATCTGCTACGGCTATTATTTTCTGATCAAAGCGAACCATCGAAGGGCTCTTGCAGATAAACTCGTTGTAAATCCCGTCTGAATTAGCTCTTTGTTGGCTTAGGGTAAGGTCAAGACCGGCCATGGAACTTTGATAGGCTCGCCTGAGGGCCGCTTCCCGCTG